>CALXJW010000079.1 GCA_944388725.1 uncultured Clostridia bacterium
AAAAGAGAACCGTCCCCAAATTTACTAATTTTTTTGTAAAAAGTAATGAAAAAATGCAAGAAACATGTTATAATATAATAGCCAAGAAATATGAAAAAACAGGAGGAAAAATGGAACAAAAAAATATAAGAAATTTTAGTATAATAGCACATATAGATCATGGAAAATCTACTTTAGCAGATAGAATAATAGAAATGACAGGAGTATTATCTCAAAGAGAAATGGAATCACAAGTATTAGACAATATGGACATAGAAAAAGAAAGAGGAATAACAATTAAATCCCAAGCAGTAAGAATGAAATATAAAGCTGAAGATGGACAAGAGTACATATTTAATTTAATAGATACACCTGGACATGTGGATTTTAATTATGAAGTATCAAGAAGCTTAGCTGCATGTGATGGGGCAATATTAATTGTAGATAGTACACAAGGAGTAGAAGCACAAACATTAGCAAATGTATATTTAGCAATAGATAATAATTTGGAGATATTACCAGTAATAAATAAAGTTGATTTACCAAATGCAAGACCAGAAGAAGTAAAAAAAGAAATAGAAGATATTATTGGTATACCAGCAATGGATGCACCTTGTATATCAGCTAAAACTGGACTAAATGTAGAAGAAGTCTTAGAAAGAATAGTAACAGAGTTACCAGCACCAAAAGGTGATGAAAATGCTAAAACAAAATGTTTAATATTTGATTCTTATTATGACAATTATAAAGGTGCAGTAGCATATGTAAGAGTTGTAGATGGAAAAGTAAAAATAGGTGATGAAATACAATTAATGTCAAATGGAAAAACATTTACAGTAGTAGAAGTTGGATATTTTGCACCAGGAAACTATGTGCCAACAAAAGAAATAAAAGCAGGAGAAGTAGGGTATATAGCAGCAAGCATAAAAAGTTTAACAGATATAAGAGTTGGAGATACAATAACATTAAAAAACAGTCCTGCAGACGAGCCATTACCAGGGTACAAAAAAGTAAATCCAATGGTGTATTGTGGATTATATCCAGTAGATGGAAGCGAATATGAAAATTTAAAAATAGCATTAGAAAAATTAAAATTAAATGATGCGGCATTAGAATATGAACCAGAAACATCTGCTGCATTAGGATTTGGATTTAGATGTGGTTTTTTAGGATTATTACATTTAGAAATAATAGAAGAAAGACTTGATAGAGAATTTGACTTAGGCCTAATAACAACAGCACCATCAGTAATATATAAAGTACATAAAACAACAGGAGAAGTATTAGAAATATATAACCCATCAGATTTACCAACTGCCCAAGAAATATCATATATGGAAGAACCAATAGTAACAGCTAATATATTAACACCCAAAGAATATGTAGGAAATATAATGGATATATGTCAAAACCGTAGAGGTACATTTATAGATATGAAATATTTAGATGAAAATAGAGTAACACTAATTTATGACATACCTTTAAATGAAATTATATATGACTTTTTTGATACTTTAAAATCAAGAACAAAAGGTTATGCATCTTTTGATTATGAATTTAAAGAATATAGACAATCAAATTTAGTTAAATTAGATATACATGTAAATGGAGAACCAGTTGATGCATTATCATTTATAGTATTTAAGGATAACGCATATGCTAGAGGAAAGAAAATGGTAGAAAAATTAAAAGAAGTAATACCAAGACATCTATTTGCAGTTCCATTACAAGCAGTTGTAGGAGGAACAATAATAGCAAGAGAAACAATATCAGCAATGAGAAAAGACGTATTAGCTAAATGTTATGGTGGAGATATAACTAGAAAGAAAAAATTATTAGAAAAACAAAAAAGAGGAAAGAAAAGAATGAGACAAATAGGAAATGTAGAAATGCCACAAGAAGCATTTTTATCGGTACTAAAATTAGATGATGAATAAGATTATGGAAAGGAATTTTTATGAAAGAAAGAAGAAAACATGATAAAAAGATAAAGAAAAATAAAAAAAGCAATATAGAAAAAAAACAAGTAATTAGTAGAAAAGAAGAAACAATAAAGAAAACAAAAGAAGAAAGAAAATTTGATGACCAAATAGAAGGAAGAAATTCAGTATTAGAATTATTAGAAAGTGGAAAAGACATAAACAAGATATTTGTTACAAGAGGAGAAAAACATGGTTCAATAAATAAAATAATAGCAATAGCAAAAGAAAGAAAAATAATTGTTGTTGAAAAAGACAAAAAACAAATGGAAGAAATGGCACAAGAAGAAAATTATCAAGGAGTAATAGCAATAGTACCACCATTTGAATATGTAGAAATAGAGGATATATTACAAACAGCAAAAGAAAGAAATGAAGATCCATTTGTAGTAATTCTAGATGGAATAGAAGATCCACATAACTTAGGTTCAATAATAAGAACAGCAGAAACAGCAGGTGTACATGGAATAATAATACCAAAAAGAAGGGCCGCATCTGTAAATAGTACTGTAAACAAGACTTCTGCTGGAGCCGTAGAACATATGAAAATAGCAAGAGTAAATAATATATCAGACAGCATAGAAGAACTAAAAAAACAAGGATTATGGATATGCGGAACTGATATTGAGACAAACAAATATTATTATAATCAAGATTTAACTGGTCCATTAGGAATAGTAATAGGAAATGAAGGAAAAGGAATTAGTGATAAAGTAAAGAAAAATTGTGATTTCTTAGTAAAGATACCTATGAAAGGAAAAGTGACATCCTTAAATGCATCGGTATCAACAGGAATTATTGTTTATGAAGCAGTAAAACAGAGAATGATAAAAAAATAAAATTTGATTTTGGAGGAAAGAATGAGAAGTAGTAGAAAAATATTAATGATTGTAATAATTATAATAGTAGTGCTTGCTATAGTAGGTGCGGTTTTAGGATATTTATATATTAAAACAGATTTTTTGAAATCAAATAAAGAATTATTTGGTAAATATATAATGCAAGATATACAAAAAATTCAGGAAATAACTCAATCCAATATATATCAAACTTATAAAGATATAAAAAATCAAAATATGTATGAAATGAATACAGATATAAACATAAGTTATTCAGAGGGTGGAGAAATATCAAATCCATTCAATGGCTTAACCTTTAATTTTAAAGAACAAAAAGATAATGGGTATAGTTATAGAAATGCTAAAATATTGTATCAAGATGAAAGTTATTTTGAAATTGAAGGAATAAAAGATGAAGATTTATATGGAATAAGATTTCCAAATGAGATAAAACAATATTTAAGTATTAGAAATACAGATAATGCTCAATATTTAGAAGAAGTAGGAATTAATGAGAAAATATTAGTTGAAATTATGCAAATATTAGATAATAATAATTTACTTATTAATGAAATATTTACAGAGGATGAAATTAAAACATTGGCAAATAAATATTTTAATATAATAAAAGAGGGTATAGAAAATGCTAGTTTTAGTAACCAAAAGAATGTATTAATAACTTTAAACAATAATACTATAAAAGCAAATTCATATACGGCAACACTACAGCCAAATCAAGTACAGGAAATTATAAATCAATTGTTAGGTAATATAGAAAATGATGAAATTATATTAAATAAAATAGATGAAATTGGTTTAGACAAAGAAAAATTTATAAATCAAATAGATGAATATTTAGAAAATTTAGGAATAGACCAGCAATTACCTACTGTAAAAATAACGGTATATTCTAAAGATGGAGAAACATTAAGAACTGTAATAGAATATGGGGTTGAAAAAGTAACAATAGAAAACTCAATAGATAATAATGTACAAAAATTAAACATACAAAAAATTGTATTAAATGATAATGAACAAAAAGAACAAACTATAGAAATACAAAAAGCACAAGAAAATTCAAATGAAAATTATAATATTAAATTGAATATTGTAAATGGAACACAGCAAGAAAATATTGAGTTTAATATTCAAATGCAAAATAATAATGATTATATAGAAACAATAACAAATATTAAATATATAGAAGAAATAACTAATATTGAAATCACATTAAATAATACAGTAAATACAGAAATAACAGAAAGCACTCAATTGGACGAAACAAATAATATTATATTAACTGACTTAGATGACGCTACTAGAGAAAATGTTCTTAATATAGTAAAAACAGCTATACCTGAAAGAATTACTTCAAGAATTCAAGAAATAATCGAAAAATTAAAAGTACAAGAATATATAAATCAGTTAGTAACGCCAAAAGAAGAATTACCTCAAGAGGAAGAACCAATTGAAGAAACAGAAAATTCAAGTGGAGAACAAATGTCACAAGTAGACATCAATAGATTTAATGCTAAATTTGAATTTTATACAGGAAACGAAGTGTCATCAGGTAATGTAAAAACATTATTAGATATTGCTAAATCACATTTAAATAGCGTAGAAATATCAGAAAATGGAGAAATAAAATTAATTATAGAAAAAGATAAAGAAAATACAGAACAAATGAATAAAGCATTAGAACAAATAGAAGATAAGGGAAAATACAAAGTGGCGATAACATATAAAGACTCAAATGGTATGGTAGATTATATTACAATTAATAAAATAGAAGAGGATTAGATTGGAGGATACATGAATCAAATATTAATAACTGAAAAAATTTATGTAACACCAGAATTAAAGAGAAAAAAGAAGATATATAAATTTTTGTTTTTAATATCAATATTTTTAATATTATCATTGTGTTCAATTTATATTTATGCAGAATACAGTAGAAATCAATCAGAAGAAATATCAAAAAAAATATTAGATGATTTTCTACTAGATGATAATACACTTATTAGCTCAGAGCAAAATGCCTTAATTGTTAAATTGACGCAAGATAATATAGGAGAAGATGAAGAACCACAAACTAATTTAAATTTAGCAACAGCTACAGAAAAATATGAAACACCAAATGGAACCTATGATATAATTGGAAGAATAACTATTCCTAAAATAGGAGTAGACTATCCTATTTTTTCAGAAACAACAGTTGAATTATTAAAAATATCGATATGTAAGTTTCATGGTGGAAATCCAAATGAGATTGGAAATTTATGCTTAGCGGGACATAATTATAGAAATTCTAAATTTTTTAGTAAAGTAGATACTTTGGCAATAGGAGATATCATTGAAATAACGGATTTGAGTAAAAGAAAAATACAATACGAAATATATGATATACATACAGTTGATCCCAGTGATAGAAGTGATACAAGTCAACTAACTAATGGAAAAAAAGAAGTTACATTAATTACTTGTACAGATGATAATAAACAAAGAATAATAGTTAAATGTACAGAAAAAATATAACAAAAATAAACCTTTATTCATAATATATATAAACTGATTATGAAGGAGGTTTTTTTCTATGGCAAAGATATTAGTTTATAATCAAGATACAAATAGAATGGAAACATATACAAGAGGAGAAAATGAATCAATGCCTTATAATACAAATGGAACTTTAAAAGTAAAAGAATTTAGAGGATCAAGTAAAAGTAATATTTTATGGACAGATAAAAGAACTATGCAAACATGGAATAGTCAAAGGTATATATATGGAAAACCTATATATGTGGGATTTGCTTTTAAAAGACCATATGAAGGCGGACATGGAAATCAAAGTCATGACTGAATACATACAGTTGAACATATAAAAATTAGCAATAGAAGATAGATATAATTTGTGTTTTTAGAGGTGATTTTTAAGTATTAGCGAGTGTAAATGCTAATACTTATTTTTTAAAAAAAATTTCTAATAATTGGATGTAAACTAATTGACAAAAGAACAAAAGTTTGATAATATGTAACAAAAAAATGAGATGATTTTAACTATTAAAAATTTCAATAAAAGGAGGAATTTTATTTGAATAATAATACAATTGATGATAATTTAATTGGAAATGAAAATAATATTGTATTTTATACTGATGAAGAAAATAATGTTAATGTTGAAGTCATTTTACAAAATGAAAATGTTTGGCTTAATATTGATTCTTTAACAAAATTATTTAAAATTGATAGAACAGGTATAACAAGGCATATAAATAATATTTATAAAGATGAGGAATTAGAAGAAAACTCAACTTGTGCAAAAATTGCACAAGTTCAAAAAGAAGGTAGGAGAAGCGTTACAAGAAATATTTCTTATTATAATTTAGATATGATAATATCAATAGGATTTAGAGTAAATTCGAAACCAGCTATTAAATTTAGAACATGGGCAAATAAGATTATAAAAGAATATATGATTAAAGGATTTGCATTAAATGATGACAGATTTATCAATGGTAATAAATTTGATACTAGATATTTCGATGAATTATTAGAACGTATAAAAACTATTAGAGTAAGTGAAAGAATGTCTTACCAAAAAATTATGGATTTATTTATAGCAACAGCAGTTGATTATAATAAAGATTCAGAAGAAGC
>CALXJW010000080.1 GCA_944388725.1 uncultured Clostridia bacterium
TTATATATTTTTATATACTTTTTTTCAATACTTTTGTAGAAAAAAAAACTTAAAATTTTTGTATTTTTTTCAAATTGTTGGAAAATAATTCGAAAAAAATCATTTAAATTTCTATATTTTAATATTAATGTAAATTTTTTCCTATTTTTTGGCTATTTAAAATTTTTACTTTAAATTTATCTAAATTTTGAATCAAAAAAGAACCATCATTATTAAACTTCTGTCTAATAATAATGGTTACTGCAATTTTTAAGTATTTTATCGTTCAATTTACATACTTAAAATATTTAAATTAATTATTTTTCTTAATTAAAAATTATTGTAATTCAATTATAGCTCCAACTTCTTCAAGTTTAGCTTTTAATTCTTCAGCTTCAGCTTTAGCAACATTTTCTTTTAATGTTTTTGGTGCTCCATCAACTAAATCTTTAGCTTCTTTTAATCCTAATCCTAATGCATTTTTAACAGCTGTGATAACTTTTATTTTTTGATCTCCAGCTTCTTTTAATACTACGTTGAATGAAGATTTTTCTTCTGCTGCTGCAGCTCCTGCTCCAGCTGCTGGTGCAGCTGCTGCTACTGCAGATACTCCAAATTCTTCTTCTATAGCTTTTACTAAATCAGCTAATTCAACTACTGTCATTTTTTTGATTTCTTCTATCATTTCTTCTTTACTCATTTTTAAATCCTCCTAATTTTTATTTTATTTTTTTCTAGCGATTAAGTCGCTACTCTAATAATTTTAAGCATTTTCTTTTTGTGCTTTAACTTCGTTAAGAGCAACTGCAAGTTTTGAAATATTTCCAAGTAATGCACCAGCAAGCATTGATAATAATGTTTCTCTTGATGGTAATTTTGCTAAAGTTATTATTTCTTCAGCGCTCATTACTTTTCCTTCAATTACTCCACCTTTGATTTTATAAAAATCATTTGCTTTGCTATAATTGTATATAGCTTTTGCTGTTTCTAAATAATCATCATTATTCATAACAACTGCTGTAGGTCCTTCTAATAATTCTTCTAGACCTTCTATTCCAGCTTCTGCTAAAGCTCTTCTTGTTATATTATTTTTTATAACTCTGTATTCAGAATTAGATTTTCTTAATTCTGTTCTTAATTCTGTTACATCAGCTACATTGATTCCTCTGTAATCTGTTAAAAGTATTATTTTAGCTTCTTTCATTCTTTCTGCTAATTTAGATACTTCTTCTTTCTTTTGGTTTAAGATTTTTTCACTTGCCATTATTTTCACCTCCTGATTGATTTTTTATATTTTATTAAAATTAAAAACAATCTTTATCCCTCGAGGCATAAAGATTGCGTTTACGAATCTTATGCCTCGGTAGGTCTTATTTTACGCCTACTGTCTTTGGCTTAATTTATCTATTTTTGGTTAATATAAAGTCCAGGTCCCATTGTTGTAGATATAGATACACTTCTTATATATTGTCCTTTTGCAGCAGCTGGTTTTGCTTTTATTATAGCTCCTATTATAGTATCGTAATTTTCTGCTAATTTTTCTACTCCAAATGAAACTTTTCCAAATCCTAAGTGGATTATGTTTGTTTTATCTAATCTATATTCAACTTTTCCTGATTTAATTTCTTTTATGGCTTTTGTTACATCCATTGTAACTGTTCCAGATTTAGGGTTTGGCATTAATCCTTTTGGTCCTAATACTTTTCCTAATCTTCCTACAACACCCATCATATCTGGTGTTGCAACTATAACATCATAATCAAACCAGTTGTCATTTTGTATTTTTGGTATTAATTCTTCAGCACCTACATAATCAGCTCCTGCTTTTTGAGCTTCTTCTGCTTTAGGTCCTTTTGCAAATACTAATACTTTTAGTGTTTTACCTGTACCATTTGGAAGTACTACTGTACCTCTTACTTGTTGGTCAGCATGTTTTGAATCTACACCTAATTTTACATGTAATTCAACTGTTTGATCAAATTTTGTTTTTGGCATTTTTTCTATGATTTCTAATGCTTCTTTTACTTCATATTCTTTATTAGAATCTACTAATTTTACGCATTCTGCGTATCTTTTTGACATTTTCATTATTATCCTCCTTTGGTTTTAACGAGCTATGCTCTCCCACTTTATTTTTTTATTATTCTGTTACAACTACTCCCATACTTCTAGCTGTTCCTTCTACCATGCTCATTGCTGTTTCTAATGTTGCAGCATTTAAGTCAGGCATTTTTTGTTCAGCTATAGCTTTTACTTGAGCTTTTGTTATTTTAGCAACTTTATCTTTGTTTGGTTTTCCTGAACCTTTTTCAATTTTAATTGCTTTTTTAATTAATACAGCTACTGGTGGAACTTTTGTAATGAATGTAAATGTTTTATCTTTATATACAGTAATTACTACTGGTATTATAAATCCTGCTTGGCTTGCTGTTCTATCATTGAATTCTTTTACGAATTGCATGATGTTTACACCACTACCTCCTAATGCTGGTCCTACTGGTGGAGCTGGAGTTGCCTTTCCTGCTTCTATTTGTAATTTGATTATATTTGATATTTCTTTTTCTGCCATTTTGTTTTTTCGCCTCCTTTAATCTACTTTTTGTATTTGTGAAAATTCTAATTCTACTGGAGTTTCTCTTCCAAACATAGATATTAAAACTTTTACTTTGTGTTTTTCTTTATTTATTTCTTGAACAGTTCCTATTGAATCTTTAAAAGGTCCATTTAATATTTGAACTGAATCATTTACTTCATAATCAACATTTATTGTTGCTTCATCAAATCCCATTGCTCTGATTTCTTCTTCAGTTAATGGAATTGGATCTGTTCCAGAACCTACAAAGCCTGTTACTCCTCTTGTATTTCTTACTATGTACCATGTTTCTTCTGTTACTATCATTTTTATTAGTACATAACCCGGAAATACTTTTTTTAGGTTTGCTTTTCTTTTACCATCCTTGATTTCTATTTGTTCTTCCATTGGAACAATTATATCAAAAAAGTATTCTTCTAGCTCTCTATTTTTTACTGTTTTTTCAAGGTCAGTCTTTACTTTATTTTCATATCCTGAATATGTATGTACTACATACCATCTAGGTTCCATCACATAATCTTTTTGAGACATTTTTTGACCTCCTCTTTATTGTTGTGTTGTTGTATTTTCTTCAACTGTTGTATTAGAAGTTTCTTCACTTGATGTTTCTTCTACTGAATTTGTTGTGTCTGTTTCTTGATTTTCTATTTGTCCTTCTGTTGTTGTATTTTCACCTTCAGCATTAGAATCAGTGTTTGATTCTTCTTCACTATTGAATTGTTCATTTACAATATTTTGTAAATTGCTAATTCCGTATTTATTCATTAAATCAAATACTACATCTAACACAAATACTATTGCAGCAGTTATTAATACTATTGTTATAACAGCTACTGTATTATTGACTAATTGTTTTGGTGTTGGCCAAATTACTTTTTTTAGTTCTGCCTTAAAATCTTTAAAAAAATGCTTTTTAACTTTATTATCATTTTTGCTTTCTTTTTTAGCCATTTTATTTCCTCCTAAAAAAGCTTATACTTATTTTGTTTCTTTGTGTGTTGTACGTTTTTTACAGAACTTGCAATATTTTACTATTTCTAATCTATCTGTATTATTTCTTTTATTTTTTGATGTCATATAATTTCTGTTTTTACATTCTGTACATTCTAATGTTATATTTTCTCTTGGTCCTTTTGCTGCCATTTAAATACACCTCCGACTTTTTTAACCTTACTTTTTGAAACGATGTGAACATATGTTACCTAACATATGCTTGAATATTTTACCACTTTTTTATTGATATGTCAATGAATTTTGTTACTTTTTTCTTGATTTTTTCTTTTTTTGAACAGAAAATCCAAATTTTCCTAATTTTTTGCCTAATGAATAGTAATTCCCATTTGAATATGCTATTAAATCACATTTAGAAATATCAAATGCTCCTTTTTCATCAATATATTTTTCGTCTGCATTTATTGCTAAAACTTTTGCTACAAACATGTGATGACTTCCTAATTCTTTTATTTCTTTTACTTTACATTCAACTGATACTGGACTTTCTTTTATCATAGGACATTTTACAAATTGTGCTTTTTCTTTTGTTAATTTCATTTCTTTAAATTTATCTACTTTTTCTCCTGTTTTAACTCCACACCAGTCTGTTGCATAAACTAAATCTTTTGTTGTTAGATTTATAATAAATTCTCCACTTTCTTTTATTAAATTATAAGAATATCTTGTTGGTCTTACTGATATATATACCATTGCTGGATTAGTATTTAATATACCTGTCCACGCTACTGTTATAATATTTGATTTTTCCATTGTACCACAAGATACCATAACGGCTGGTATTGGGTATAAAAATGTTCCTGGTTTCCACGTTACTTTTGACATATTTTTCTCCTTTCTGGGAAATTTAGGGACGGTTCTCTTTTTTCCCTTTTCTCAAAAATTATATCATTTTTTTCTAATTCTGTGAAGTTTTTATTGACTTTTTTATTTTTATGTATTAATAATATTTATAAGGAGAAAAAACAATGTTACAATTAGAAGATGTTAGAAATAAAGAAAATCTTTTTAAACATTTTTTTGAATGGTTATTTAATGATAATAGAATAGTAAACAATTCAATTCATATGTGTAAAGATATTGACTTATCATTATGTACTTATTATCAAGATCCATACATATACTATCCAGAACAAATTAAAGCTTTTTTTGAAACATCTGCAATGAAGCGTCTAGGTAGAATAAGCCAGTTGGATTTAACTATAAACGATAATCCTAATGCTTTTCACAATAGATTAGAACATTCTAAAGGGGTATATTATAAAAAATTAGAAGAATTATTTTATAATTTTCAAAATCCAGACTGGAAAAAATATATTGAAAATAATAATTTAAAATTGACTCTAATTGCAGAACTAATTAAAATGGCAGGTCATGATATTGGTCATCCTCCTCTTTCACACGCTATTGAAAGAGGAATACAAAGTAGAAAAGGAATACATGAAGAAATCGGTAAAAGAATTATGTTAGAAGATTCTGAAATCCAACAAGCCCTTTTATCAATTAGCCCAGACCTTCCAAAAGTTCTAGCAAATTTGTATGATGAAAACATATTAAATTTTAGAGAACATGATGAAAGTAATTATGATGTTGATAGACTTGATTATCTTAATCGTGATAACCTATATATTGGATCAAGACTATATTTGCCATTACAACAATACAAATCAGTATGTGTTGCAAAAGATGAAAATGGACTTCCTATACATAATTCGGATTTTAGCATTTCTCAAAGCACTTCTGGAAACGGTTATATTGATGTATATGACTACGGTGCACTATCTGAAATTGAAAAAACTTTCTCTTTGCGTCTACAAAGATATTCACATGATTATATTCCACCAGAAGTTACTAGTTTAGAAAAGACATTTTCAATATTGTTGCAATATCTTGAAAATTCAAAATCTATTACTGGCCAAAATTTACTAGAATATCTTTCTTATTTATCTGTCACTCCAGTATCAGATATAAATTTATCTATATTTTTATCTTGGGATGAGATTAAATTTGATTTAGAATTATTAGATATTGCGGAAAATCATGAAAATCCTCATATAAGAGAAATGGCAACTATGCTTATTCCTCAAATGGATTCATTTTTAAATTTAATTTATTCACACCTAAATATGCATAGTAAATCTCATGATTTTTCAGAAAATGAACTTGATTTGTTAAGAAAAATTAAACATTTAATAAAGGGTAATAGTGAATTGTCAAAAAATTTAAAAAAACCTAATTATGCAATGGATAATATTATTTTTGTACCGGAAGGTACAATGGTTTTCTCTGATTCTGGTGATTCATTAACTCAATCATTTTATACAAAAATATCTGCCTATAATACAAATGAACCCATTTATATTAGAGATTCTTCTGGAAAAATTTATGAATTATCACATCATCCAAATAGACAATGTGATTGGGATAAACAAGAAGTAATATTAAAATCTACATTTTTAATTGTTCCTCAATTAAGATTAAATGGATTTACAGAAGAAGATATATCAGCATATAAAAAGCTTTTACCTGATGCAAATAATCCTTCAATTAAAAACAAAAATGATGTATCTATAAATATGCAGCCATTACAAGTTGGGCATAATATTGCCGATGCATTTGAACTTGAACTTTGAATAAATGATATGGTAATTAAAGTTTATTTGGAACAAAAGAAAAACTCATTCAATTTAAAAATTAAAAAGCATAAGTTTAGAATTACATATAGTAGTTCTAAATTTATGCTTTTTATTTATAAAAAAAAACTAGCAACAACCTATCTTTCCAGCAGGGTAACCCGCAAGTATTTTCGGCACATTAGAGCTTGACTTCTGTGTTCGGAATGG
>CALXJW010000081.1 GCA_944388725.1 uncultured Clostridia bacterium
ATAAATGATTATGATTTAAATGTAAATATACCATATATAAATATAAACAATAAAACAATTGATGAATTTAATAAAAATATAAAAGAAACATTTGAAACAAAAGCAAAAAGTGTTTTAAACACCCAAAATTCTGGTACAATATATAATGTAAATTATAGTGCTTATATAACCAACAACATTTTATCATTAGTAATAAGATCAACATTAAAAGAAGGAAATAGTGCACAAAGAGATATAGTACAAACATACAATTATGATTTAATAAATCAAAAAGAGATTACTGTTGATGAACTTTTAGATATGAAAAATGTTACGAAACAAGAAGCAAATACCAAAATAAGAAATGAAATAAAAGAAGTACAACAGAGTGTAGAAGAATTAAGTAAATTAGGATATAATGTTTATCCAAGAGATTACACAAGTGAAATATATAGTATAAATAATGTAACAGAATATTTTATTGGAGAAGATAATGCATTATATATAATATTTGCATATGGAAATCAAAATTTAACGAGTGAAATGGATATTGTAATAATATAATAAAAAGCAACTTTGATTTTATATCAAAGTTGCTTTTTGAAAATAAAAGGGGATGTTTGTTTTAATCAGTTTCCTTACTGACTATGCTTATAATATAACAATAAAATTTGTTCATTGTGTGAACTTAAAGTGAAAATTTATGAAATTAAGGAGTTTCTCCTAAAGTTACTTTTATTTCTTTTTCTTCACCATTTCTATTAACTACTAAAGTCATTTCATCTCCAATGTTGTGTGAATTTTTTATTTCATTTAATTCATCCATTGTTTTAATTTCTTTTCCATCTGCTTTTATTATAACATCTCCTGGTTTTAATCCAGCTTTTTCAGCAGGAGAAAAGTCTTCTATGCTTTTTACATAAGCTCCGACTACTAAGTTATATTGTTTTGCAGTTTCTTCATCAACATCAATACCTGTAATACCAATATAAGGTCTTAAAACTTTATTATGTTCAATTAAATCATCTATTATATCTAATGTTGAATTAATAGGTATAGCAAATCCAATACCTTCAACACCATCACCAGATAATTTTAAAGTATTTACTCCAATAACTTTTCCTTCACTATTAACAAGAGCACCACCGCTATTACCAGAATTTATAGCTGCATCTGTTTGAATACAAACATATTTTGTTCCATCAGATTCTACTTCTCTATTAACAGCACTAATAATTCCACAAGTTACAGTAGTATCTAATCCTAGAGGACTTCCTACCGCCATAGCAAATTCACCAACTACTATGGAACTAGAATCAGCAAATTCAGCAGCTGTTAAACCAGTTTTGTCAATTTTTAAAACTGCTAAATCAGTTTGAGAATCTTGGCCAACAATTTGGGCGTCAAATGTAGCATCAGAACCATATATGTCTGAATTTAATTTGATTTTAACAGATGTGGCATCTGAAAGACTGTAATAAGAATATGAAGAATCAGATGAACCGCTAACAACATGATTATTTGTTAAAATATAACCATCTTCACTAATGATAATACCAGAGCCTGTTGCTGTTGCAGTAGATGTCATTGGTTGACCAAATCCAAAAAATGAATTTGAAGTTGCTGTAAAAGTAACTTCAATACCCACAATCGAAGGCAAAATTTTATTAGCAGCAAATACTGCAGTATTAGAATAATTAGAAAGTGATACAAAATTTGCTGTAGAGCCAGTACCTGAAATTGAAGTTTGGACTGTAGAATTTTCATCAGTATCTAATAATTTTTCTCTTATAGAAGGAACCCCAAAACATGTTCCAACAACTACAGAGCAACCCACAATACCACTAATAAAAGGTAATAATATAGTTTTTCCGAATCCATTACTATTTGACTTTTTGAAATTTGCATTTGATGTTTTACTTGATATTACTTCAAATTTATTTTCATTTTCCTCCATTATAAGGACCTCCTTCAAAATTTAATTCTTTAATAGAATACACAAGGTTTGTGAAAGTTATGTGAAAAAAATGTAAAAAACATAAAAATATTTTAATATGCACTTGAAAATAAAGTAAAGTATAGATATAATAAAAATAAATAATAAATAAAAAGTGAGGGAAAAAATGAAAGAAACAAAAGGAATAACTATGATAGCATTAACAATAACAATTGTTGTTATGATAATTTTAGCTGGAATAACAGTACAATATGGAATGGGTTTGTTACAAAATGTAAAATTACAAGATTTAAGGACTAACATGTTATTAATACAAGCAAAAGCAAAAGAATATGTCGAAGAAGTAAATTTCCAATTAGTAAATGTTACAGATGAAGCCGAAAAAACTAGAATAAAAAATGAAAATTTAAAAGGAATATCTTTAGCAGATTCATCAATAGATTCAAATGTACTAAATGCAGCAAATGCAACTGGAAAAATTGAAGGGGAAAAAAGTGATTATTATTATTTGAATTCAGAAATTTTAAAAGAAATGGGATTAGAAGATATGAATTCTGAAGAATATGGATATTTTATTGTAAAATATGATATAGAAAATATATCTGTAGATGTAATAAATACAAAAGGATATCAAGGAAATTATACATTAGAACAATTAAATTCTTTAACAGGAGAAGAATAATGAAAGAGAAAGAAGAAGAAAGATTAAAAGTTTTAAAACAACATGAAGATGAATTAAGAAAAAAAGGTTTTAAAACAATATGTGGAATAGATGAAGCAGGAAGAGGACCACTAGCTGGTCCTGTTGTTGTTGCATCAGTAATAATGCCAGAAGATTCAATGATAGAAGGAGTAAATGATTCTAAAAAAATATCAGAAAAGAAAAGAGAAAAATTATATGATCAAATTATAGAAGAAGCTATAAGTTATAGTATTTCTATAATAGGACAAGAAGAAATAGATGAAATAAATATATTAAACGCTACAAAAAAAGGATTAACAGATTCTTTAAAAGAGCTAAAAGTAAAACCAGATTTAATAATAGTAGATGCATTAGCCCATATAGATACATTGGGAATACCTTATGAATCAATAATCAAAGGAGATGCAAAATGTTATTCTATTTCAGCAGCCTCAATATTAGCAAAAGTAACAAGGGATAGAATAATGAGAGAATGGGCAGCGATTTATCCACAATATGGATTTGAGCAACATAAAGGTTATGGAACAGCAAAACACATATCTGCTATAAAGGAATATGGACCTTGTCCAATACACAGAAGAACATTTATAAAACATTTTATATAAAAGGAGATACAAATGAATATATTAGAAATAATATCTAAAAAAAGAGATTCAAAAGAATTAACTAAAGAAGAAATAGAATATTTTGTACAAGAGTATACAAAAGGAGAAATTAAAGATTATCAAGCATCAGCATTAATAATGGCTATATATATAAATGGAATGAGTGATAGAGAAATAACAGATTTAACACTTGCGATGGCATATTCTGGAGAAGTTTTAGATTTATCTAAATTTGGAACAAATGTAGTAGATAAACATAGTACAGGAGGAGTGGGAGATAAAGTATCAATAATATTATTACCTATTATTGCATCATTAGGAGTGCCTGTAGCAAAGATGTCTGGTAGAGGGTTAGGCTTTACGGGTGGAACTGTTGATAAAATGGAATCAATTCCTGGATACAAAACAGATATTAATGTTAATGAATTTATTTCTAATGTAGAAAAAGTTGGAATAAGTATGATTGGGCAAACAATGAATTTAGCACCAGCTGATAAAAAAATATATGAATTAAGAGATAGTATTTCGTGTGTAGAAAATATACCTTTAATAGCATCAAGTATTATGAGCAAAAAGATAGCAAGTGGGGCAAATAAAATTGTTTTAGATATTACTGTTGGAAATGGTGCATTTATGAAAACAAGAGAAGATGCAGAAAAATTAGCTAATGAAATGATAAAAATAGGAAAACTTGCTAATAGAGAAGTTAAATGTATATTAACAGCAATGGATGAACCATTAGGATATTCTGTAGGTAATTCAATAGAAGTAATAGAAGCAATAAACTTTTTGAAAGGTGATATGCCTGAAGATTTAAAAGAAGTTGTATTAGAACTTGGGGCATATATGATAAGGATTGCAGGTAAAGGCGAAGATATAGAAGAGAATAAAAAGAAAATGTTAGAAAATATACTAAATGGAAAAGCATATCGAAAATTTGAAGAAATGGTTGGAAATCAAGGTGGAGATATTTCTTATTTACAAGATACAAGAAAATTTGAAAAATCAAAATATATTTCAGCAGTAGTTACAGAAAAAACAGGATATGTTCAAGAAATAGACGCAGAAGAAATAGGAAAATTATCATGCTATTTAGGTGCAGGAAGAATTCATAAAGAAGATAAAATTGAACCCACTGTAGGTATAATTCTTAATAAAAAAGTAGGGGATAAAGTAGAAGAACAAGGCTTTTTAGCATATATATGTGCAAATGAAGAAAAAAAATTAAGAGAAGCAGAAAGAAAAATTCTAGAAATATATAAAATAGAAGAAAAAGAAGTAAAGAAAAATCCAGTAATAATCGAAATAATATAAAATTAATATACATAAAATATTGAAAAAAATAATAAATATGTTATAATATAAGAGTATAACATATTGAAAGGATGAAGAAAATGAAAAAAGAAGTTAAAAATAAAATAGACAAAAGACAAGTATTTACAAAAATAATGGCAGGATTTTTAGTGCTATTAATGCTACTTGCAACATGTTCAACATTTATATATTATATAGTAGCAAATGTATAATAAAGGAGAAAAATAGTGAATAATATAGGAGCAATATTTAGTAATTTTTTTGAGCACAACATATTAGCATATATTAGAACATTACAAGAATATCCAATAAAATTAGTATCATTAATTTTAGATATAGCAATAGTTGTATTTTTAGCATATCAATTATTAAGAATAGTAAAAGATTCAAGAGCTTGGCAATTGGTTAAAGGTATTGCATTATTGATAATAGCAACTGCATTAAGTAAAGTACTGAATTTATATATATTAAATTACATATTATCAGCAGTAATGAATTGGGGAGTAATATTAATAATAATAATATTTCAACCAGAAATAAGGCGAGCCTTAGAACAATTAGGAGGAACAAATAGATTTTCAAGATTTTTTGGTTTTGATAAAGATATCATAACAAAGACAAAAGAAGATATATACAAAATAGTAATTGCAGTATATGAACTTGCTAAAAATAAAACCGGAGCATTAATTGTAATAGAAAGAGATATACAAATAAAAGATATAATATCAACAGGAATTCCTATGAATTCGGAAATATCTCCACAGTTATTAGTAAATATATTTGTACCAAATACACCATTACATGATGGGGCAGTGGTAATAAGTAATAATAAAATAGCAGCGGCAGCATGTATGTTACCACTTGCAAGTGATAAAGATATAGCTAAAGAATTAGGGACAAGACATAGAGCTGGAATAGGAATATCTAAAGAATCTGATAGTATTGCAATAATAGTATCTGAAGAAACAGGAAAAGTATCTGTAGCAAAAGATGGAACACTTATTGCAGATGTAAGAGAAGATGTATTAAAGAAGATATTAATAAGTAATATAGTAACAAAAAGACTAAATGAAATTAAAGATAAAAAAGAAAGAAAAATTAAAAGCTTTAAAGATATAAAAAATATTTTTGCTAAAAAAGAAAAAATAAATGAAAAGGAAGAAGCAAATAAATAAAGAGTTGCGAAAGCAACTCTTATTAGTTAAGGAGAAAATATGAGAAATATAAAGCTAACAATTGAATATGATGGAAAAGACTTTAACGGTTGGCAAAAACAACCAAATAAATTAAATATACAAGGCACAATAGAACAAACAATAAAAAGCATTACAGGAGAAGATGTTGAATTAAACGCTTCAGGTAGAACTGATGCAGGGGTACACGCACTAGGGCAAATTGCAAATTTTAAAACAAATTCTAAAATACCAATAGAAAAATTTGCAATAGCACTTAATTCAAGATTAAAAAAATCTATTGTAATAAAAAAAGCAGAAGAAGTAGATGAAAGATTTCATAGTAGATTAAATTGTAAGAAAAAAACTTATAGATATATTATAAATAATTCAAATGAAGGAAGTGCAATATATAGAAATTTAGAAACACATATTCCACAAAAATTGGATGTAGAAAAAATGAAAAAAGCAATAAAATATTTTGAAGGTGAACATGATTTTAAAGCATTTAAAGCAAGTGGAACAAGTAG
>CALXJW010000082.1 GCA_944388725.1 uncultured Clostridia bacterium
GGATTAGCTGATTCAAGATTTGAAAAAACAGCAAATATAGTTACTGCAACAATTTGTAAAAGAAGTGGTAGACTTGCAACAGACCAATGTACAGATACATATACAGAGATATTTATAAAAGGTCATTTACCAGAAACTTGTGATGCACATCAAGGAGAATATACAATATGTACAGAATCAGGATTGCTTGCAAATGAATTTTGTCCTGCATCATCAAGACAGACAAAATCTGATAAATACATTGTAGAAAAAGAAAGACTAGGAATTTGGTACACAGCAAATAGTCAAGCTGGATCAACAACAGCCCCAACAGAGTATTGTACAATACATACAAAACCAGCAGAAGTTTTACCACCAGAAACAGAGGAGCCAGAACCAGAAGAACCGGAAGGACCAAGTGAAGGAGGAGATGGTGGAAACACTACAGATCCAGGAACTGGAGGAGAAGGTGGAGAAGGCGGAAATACAACAGATCCAGGAGAAAGTGGAGATGGAAATACAACAAATCCAGGAGATGGTGGAGAAACTGGCGATGGAAATAATTCAGAAAATCAAAATAATTCTGGAAATAGTAGAGATAAACAACAATAAATAAATTATAGGAAAGATTAATCAATCTTTCCTATATTAAAATAAAGTGAATTAGGGAGGATAATATGGATATATATTTTTATAATACTTTAACAAAGAAAAAAGAAAAATTTGAACCAATACAAAATGATGAAGTAAAAATATATTCATGTGGGCCAACAGTATATAAGAATGCAACAATAGGAAATATGAGAACAAATTTATTTCAAGATACATTAAGAAGAGTATTAAAATATAATGGTTATAAACTAAAACATGTAATGAATATTACAGATGTAGGACACCTTGTTTCTGATGGAGATGAAGGCGAAGACAAAATGTTAAAATCAGCAAGAGAAGAACATAAAACTCCTTTAGAAATAGCAGAATATTATACTAAGTTATTTTTTGCGGATTTAGAAAGACTAAATATCGAAAAGCCTGAAATAATTTGTAAAGCAACAGATCATATAAAAGAAATGCTAGAACTGGTACAAAAAATTATGGAAAGAGGATATGCTTATGAAACATCAACAGCCATATATTTTGATGTATCAAAATTAGATGAATACGGAATATTATCAGGAATAAATTTAGAGGAACAAAAATCTGGAGCAAGAGTTGAAGTAGATAAAGAAAAAAGAAACCCTTATGATTTTGCATTATGGATAAAAGCACCAGAAAATCATTTGATGAAATGGGATAGCCCATGGGGCCAAAGTTATCCTGGATGGCATATTGAATGTTCAGCAATGAGTACAAAATATTTAGGAGAAGTTTTTGACATACATACAGGAGGAATAGACTTAATACCTACACATCATGAAAACGAAATTGCTCAAAGTAAAGGAGCATGTGGAAAAATACCAGCGCATTATTGGATGCATGGAGAGTATCTTTTAATAAATGGTGGTAAAATGTCAAAAAGTCTAGGAAATGTTTACTTATTAGATGACATCATTTCAAGAGGATATGATCCACTTACATATAGATTATTTAATTTTTCTTGCCACTATAAAGGGAAATTAAACTTTACTTGGGAAGGAATGAATTCAGCAGCAGTTTCTTTAAAAAGACTAAGAGAAGGATATCAAAAACATTTAGTTGGAAATGCAGAAGTTTCTGATGAAATAATCAATGATATGGAAAATAGATTTCATCAAGCAATTAATGATGATTTAAATATGCCACTTGCAATGAGTGTTGTATGGGAAGCAATAAAATATCCTGAAAAATCAAATAAAATCGCAAAATTATTAGAAAAATTTGATACGGTGTTAGGATTAAAAATAGCGGAAAAGAAACAAGAAAAAGAAATTCCACAAGAAATATTAGAATTAGTTGAACAAAGAAAACAAGCAAGAGCAGAAAAAAATTGGGCAGAATCAGATAGATTAAGAGATTTAATAGCAGAAAAAGGTTATAATATAAAAGATACAAAAGATGGAGCACAAATAGAAGAAATTAGTAAATAAGAGAATAACTAAATAAAAGAATAAAGGAGCAAGTTATATGATAGATTTTAAAGAAATAATATCAAATGCGATATCAAATGTAACAAATATTAGCCAATATGAATTAAAAACATATATTGAAGTTCCAAAAGAAAGTAATAATGGAGATTATGCATTTCCATGCTTTAGATTAGCAAAAGAATTAAAAAAAGCTCCTCAAATAATTGCAACAGATATAAAAGAAAAAATAGAAGTAAATGAAAACGAAATTATTAAAATAGAAGTTGCGGGAGGATATTTAAACTTTTTTATTAATAAAAAATTATTAGTAGATGAAGTTTTACAAGAAATATCTAAAACAGAGGAATATGGAAAATCAGAAATAGGAAAAGGAAAAAATGTAGTTATAGATTATTCTTCACCAAATATTGCAAAGCCATTCCATATTGGACATTTACGTTCAACAGTAATAGGAGGAGCATTATACAATATATATAAATACTTAGGGTATAATACAACAGGAGTAAATCATTTAGGAGATTATGGAACACAATTTGGAAAATTGATAGAAGGATATAAATTGTGGGGCGAAGAATATGATATTGAAAAAAATCCTATTGATGAATTAACAAAAATTTATATTAGAATAAATGAAGCATGTAAAGAAGATGAACAAGTACTAGAAAATTGTAGAAATAATTTTAAAAAATTAGAAAATGGAGATCCATATTGTGTAGAAATTTGGGAAAAATTCAGAGAATTGAGTTTAAAAGAATTCCAAAAAGTTTATGATTTATTAGGAAGTAAATTTGATTCATGGAATGGAGAAGCATTTTATTCTGATAAAATGCCAGAAGTAATAGATATACTAGAAAAAACAGGTAAACTAATAGAATCTCAAGGAGCAAAAATAATTGATTTAGAGGACAAAGGGATTAATACACCTTGTATAATAGAAAAAACAAATGGTTCTACAACATATGCAACAAGAGATTTAGCTGCTATTTTATATAGAGCTAGAACATATGATTTTGATAAAGCTTTATATGTTACTTCATATGAACAAGTCCTTCATTTTAAACAAGTTTTTGAAGTTGCAAAACTTTTAGGATTAGATGAAAAATACACTAATGGATTAGAACATGTATCATTTGGAATGGTATTATTACCAACAGGAAAAATGTCAACAAGAGAAGGTAATGTTGTTAAATTAAATGATTTATTAAATGAAGCAATATCAAGAGCAAAAGAAATTATAGAACAAAAAAACCCACAATTAGAAAATAAAGATGAGATTGCAAAAAAAGTAGGAATCGGAGCAGTAATATTTAATGATTTATCTAATAATAGGGTTAAAGATGAGATATTTGAATGGGATACAATATTAAATTTCCAAGGAGAAACAGGACCATATATACAATATACTTATGTACGTACAAAAAGTGTATTAGAAAAAGCTGGACAAGTACCAGATATAAAAGATGTTAAATCTGAAAACTTATTAGATGAAAGCTCTATAAGAACATTAAAATTAGTATATAGTTTTGAAGATATATTGAAACAAGTTACAGATAAAAATGAACCATCTATTTTATCAAGATATTTAATAGATTTAGCAAAAGCATATAGCAATTTCTATAATGAAAATAAAATAATTGTTGATAAAAAAGATGTTCAAAATGCAAGAGTATATTTAACATATGCAGTTGGAAAAGTATTAAAAACAGGAGCAGAACTATTAGGAATAGAAATGCCTGAGAAAATGTAAATTATGAGAACGTTCTCTTACAAAGAGGGCGTTTTTGGGATATTTTGAATTTTAAGGACTGTCCCTTTTGTGCATTTTGCACTTTAGGGACGTTCCTTTTTGTGCAATTTGCACTTTAAGGACTGTCCCCTTTGTGCAATTTTTGCTCTACTTGTCTCAAACACTCTGTTTTGGGATCTTCAAAAGCTAAATACCAATTCATACCATTATTATTTTGATTAATATAATTCAATCTTTCTTGTAATAAAGGATATGTACGAGGAGGGGGCATAATAACTGGTTGACCTGGAATCCAATTTGCGGGTGTAGAAGAGTGATTACAATCTGACATTTGTAAAGCTTGAATAATTCTTATTATTTCGGGAATAAATCTTCCAACATTTAATGGGTAAACAAGAATAACTCTTACAATCCCTTTATCATCAATAATAAAAACATTTCTAACAGTTTCTGTTGTACTAACATCATTAGAAATCATGCCATATCTTCTTGCAATTTCTCCGCTTCTATCTGCGATAATAGGAAATGGAATTACTATACCTGTCATCATATAAATATCATGCATCCATGCTAAATGTGATGGATTACTATCAATACTAAGCCCAAGTAAAGCGGTATTTAAATTTTCAAAATAATGATATGCTTTAGAAAAAGCAATCATTTCTGTAGTACAAACTGGTGTAAAATCACCAGGGTGAGAAAACAATACTAACCATTTTCCTTTATAATCTTCTAATGAAATATTACCATATGTAGTTTCTGCACTAAAATCAGGTGCTTTTTGTCCGATTTTTACAGTTCCATTCATCATTAATTCATAATCCATAAGAAAACTCCTTTCGTATTTAAATGTTTTTATATTATATTTTAAAAAAAGTATTTTGTTACAGGGTAATTTTATGATTAAAGACTACAATATTTTGACATTTATATAGTAATCTATTATAATATTTTTTGGAGGTAATAAAAATGATGGATATTGATAAAGCCTATATCGAATTTGATAAATATGCTTCACATTTCAATCCAAATAATAGAAGAATAAAATTGAAAATAGACCATATAAAAAGAGTTGCAGTAATAAGTAGAGAAATTGCACAAAATTTAAATCTTAATGAAGAACAAGTAAAGTTAGCAGAATTGATAGGATTATTTCATGACATAGGAAGATTTAAACAAGTGGAATTATACGATACATTTAATGATAGAGAATCTATTAATCATGCTGAATTAAGTGTAAAAGTATTATTTGATGAAAATTTAATTAAAAATTTTAATGTGGAAGAAAAATACAAAAAAATTATACAGAAAGCTATACTGAATCATAATAAAGATAAAATTGATACAGGTTTAAATGATGATGAAATGCTATTTGCAAAAATAATAAGAGATGCTGATAAGTTAGATATATATTATACAATATGTGAATATGATTTTCAGAGTATATTTTGGTATCCAGATTTTAATAGTGGACCTATAAATGATTTAATAATGAATAACTTTATAAATAAGCACTTTGTTAATTATAGTGATATGAAATCAAATTCTGATCAAATTCTAATATTTTATGCATATCTTTTTGATTTTAATTTTGATTTTTCATTAAAAGTTTTAAGAGAAAAGAAGTATTTAGATAAGTTTACAGACAGAATTTATGAGAATTTTACAAATGTTACTGTTAAACAGCAGGTTGGAGAAATTTTAAAAATTTCTAACACTTTTTTAAGTAAGTGTTCTAACTAGAATTTGAATTCATTAAAACTAATTGGAAAGAGAATAAAATATGAGAAAGAAGTTAGTAAATATATTTATAATAATTTTTATTATTTTAGTGATAGCAATTGTATATATATTATATTTGTTTAATTATATTCCGCACAAAAAATATACAAATGAAGATTTTGATATTAAACAATATACAAGTGATGTAGATATGGATGGGGATGGAATAGATGATCAAACAGATATATTAAATAATGTAAGAAAATATATTGAAACTAACCCTAAATATAAAAGCAAATATTATGAAACTGGTTATTCAAATGATGAATATGCTGTTTGCACAGATGTTGTTGCATTTGGTTTATTAGATGCAGGGTATGATTTAATGACATTGGTTAATGAAGATATACAAACTAATAAAGAAAAATATAATATTGAGGTTATAGATAAAAATATTGATTTTAGAAGAGT
>CALXJW010000083.1 GCA_944388725.1 uncultured Clostridia bacterium
ACTATATTTCTTACTGCTTTTATTACATTTGTATCTCCAAATGTTTCTGCATATTCTTTGTTGCTTCCTAATTCTTCAAATAGTATTTTTTCTAAATTTTCTTTTTCTAATTCTGTCATATTTTTTAGGAATACTTTTACTTCATCAAAAGTTTTATATTCTTTATATTCTCCATCTTTGTCCACAATAACTGTTAAGCCTGTAAGTATACTATGTATTTTATCTCCTTCTAATAATTTTTGTAACATTTGTTTAGCATTTTCTCTATCCTTGGGCTTACCATAAATTTTTCTCTTTTTAGTTACCATTGTATCACACGCAATTATTATTCTATTACCTGACGTTTTTTCATATACTGCTTTTGCTTTCATATAAAATAACCTTATAACTTGATCTTGCATGCTTAATCCATCTTCTAATTTTTCCTCAATGCCACTTACCAAAATTTCAAATTCCGGTACTAATAATTTTAATAATTCTTTTCTTCTTGGTGAGCTAGATGCTAATATTATTCTCATTTTACTTTCCCTTTCTTTTAATTTACTTTATTAAAGTATAACATAAATTCTTCTGTTACGCTATAACTTATTAACTAGTTTATAAACAATCTCAATACCTTTATCCGTATCGACATTTTTATTGTATAACTTATATAAAATTCCTTTATAAAAAATTGCTTTTAAAATTATTTTCAGAAAAACTCTTGACAAATGTGTGTCAAAAGATATATAATATAATTCGTTAATACATCGCGGGGTGGAGCAGTTGGCAGCTCGTTGGGCTCATAACCCAAAGGTCGATAGTTCGAGTCTATCCCCCGCAACCAACAATTTAATCATAAGAAATAGCTTGTATCTAAAAATACAAGCTATTTTTTTCTATGATTATGTAATTGTTTAATATTATTATAATGAAAATCGATAATTAGAGAATTTTATTTCATATTTAATTTATCATACATTAAATATGAATAACCTTTTAAATTTCTTCTTGTAATATCTAAATTTAATTCTTTTACTAGATTTAATAATAATTGATTAGCTTCATTTATCGGAATATTTTTATCATATATTTCAATCTCTATAAAACATCCTAAATCTTTTACATTATCTAATGATATTTCAAATACATTTCTATATATAAAACTATCTCTTTCTTTTATTAAATCGCAAATTTTATTTATTCTAACTCCTTTTAGAATATTTATTGTTGCATCTAAATTAGATACTTCTGTTTCATATTCTATAATATGTATATCCTCTTCATCATTTCCCATATATATTTTTTTATAGCATAAAATATATTTATCTTTTTGAATTCTTACTCTAATGCATTCATCATCAATATCTCCGCCAAAAAATTTAGGATTTTCAGGAGAAAAATAAATATCATGTTGTTTTTTATTTGTATGTTTAGTACTTCCTTTTTTCAAAAACTCAAATAATTCTCTATATTGATTTTCTTCAATTTCAAGTTTTATTTCAATCTCTATACTATTACAATTCTTTTTTTTAATTAATCTTTCCCCTTGTAAAATCTCATTTATAGTAACATTTAAAATTTTAGATATATCTGTAAATAAGGATAAATCTGGCATATATTTTCCCGTTTCCCATCTTGAAATAGTTTTGCTTGTCACTCCCAACATTTCTGCAAGTTCTTCTTGTGTCATATTCTTTTCTTTTCTTAATTCAGCAATAAATTTTCCTATCTTTTCTTGATTCATATTCCCACTCCCTTTGTGATTTATTGTATATTTATTTTAATTGATATTTATGTCATCAGTAAAGCCCACAAATAGCGATTTTTATTAAATATTTTTATTTTTTACGAATAATACTTCAATCTATAATTATTAATTATAAAGATTATATAATAATTTATATTATTATACAATTTTTTAACCATATAATACTTTTGTTAAAATTTAACAAGTACATATAAATTTATTAGAATTATTATTTTACTACTATATAATCTTTAATATCTTCAAACCTACTATCCCCTATTCCACTAACATTTTTAATATCCTCAATATTTTTAAAAGCACCATTTTCCTTTCTATATTCGATTATTCTTAAAGCTAAAGATGGACCAATTCCAGGAAGAGTTTCTAATTCTGTTTGAGTTGCAGTATTTATATTAACAACATCAACTTTATTCTTTGTTTCTGAAAAAAACGTCTCTTCATTGGTATCTGTAATAGTATCATCGGCTCCATCACCTGATGCTCTAGTTATAAACTCAAAATTAGGATTATTTTTTAAGTCATCATCATTTGGAATATTAATTTTCATACCATCTTCCAAAACAAAAGCTAAATTAATTTTAGAAATATTTGCTTTATTTGTAACTCCACCTGCTAAATTAATTGCATCAATAATTCTACTTCCCTCTTTTAAATAATACACACCAATATTGTTAATTTCTCCTGTAATGTAAATACAAATATCATTAAGATTATTATTTTCTTCTTTTTCCAGCTCTTCATTTGTTTTTTCAGATCCTTCTGTGGTTTCCATATCTGATACTTCATTAGTACTTTTTTCTTCAATTTTATTTTCAGAATTTTTATCTTCTGCATTCGAATCTATTTGAGCATTAATATCTAAAAGCAAAGAATCTGTTTCTTTTCCAGATAAATAATTGTCATACACTTTAATAGCAAAAAATATTATTATAAATACACAAATACCAATAGTTATTAAAAATCTTTTATCTTTTAAATTATTTTTTATAAAATCAATGATTAAACCTTTCATAAAACCTCCATTCTAAAATATTTAAAATCCGAAAAAATTAATATTATTTTTCGACTAAAAAATTAAAATAATTTGTGATTTTTTTGAAACCTATTGAAAAACTTGAACAAATAAGATATGATATAAACACATTTTAACAAGGAGAATGAAACAAACGAATGAAAACAAATTTTATAAATAAATTAAAAATAATCATTATATTAGTAACTATATCAATAAATATTTTTTTTAGTTTTTATGTGCAATCTTTCGCAAATACAAAATTAGCAGATAGTGATACTACCACATCAACTTCAGATAATAAAATTCAAAATTTATCTATATATTCAGACGCAGCAATACTAATGGATTCAAAAACAGGAAAAATCTTGTATGAAAAAAATTCTAATGAAAAAAAATATCCAGCAAGTACAACAAAAATATTAACAGCCATAATTGCAATAGAAAATTGTAATTTATCAGACACTATTTCTGCCAGTTACAATGCAATTATGTCTATACCATCCGGATATTCTATTGCTGAAATAAAAGAAAACGAAGTATTAACTGTTGAACAATTATTAAATGTTTTTTTAATACATTCCGCAAATGAAGCTGGATATATTTTAGCAGAACATATTTCAGGAAGTATCTCTAATTTCGCAGATTTAATGAATCAAAAAGCATTAGAAATTGGTTGTACTGATACACATTTTACAAATCCAAGTGGAATTCAAGATGAAAATCACTATTCAACAGCCCATGACATGGCACTTATTGCTCAATATTGTATGAAAAATGAAACTTTTAGACAAATTGTTTGCAAAACATCTTATACACTAGAACCAACAGATAAAACTCCAGAAGAAAGATATTTTGTTACTACAAATGATTTAATAAAAACTTCTAGTGAATACTATTATCCATATTGTATAGGAATTAAAACTGGCTATACAAGTAAAGCTAAAAACTGTTTAATTTCCGCAAGTCAAAAAGATGGTCTAGAATTAATTACAGTTGTTTTAGGAGCTGAATTTACGGAAAATGGCAAAAGTGCTAGAAATACTGATACAATTAATTTATTTAATTATGGTTTTGAAAATTATAAGTATCAAGAAATTTTGAGTAAAAATAGTGTTATTAAAAATGTAACTGTAAAAAATGCCACAAAAGAAACAAAAGAATTACCTATTATCACAGAAAATTCTATAACATCACTACTTCCTAACAATATTGATTTTAATTCTTTAGAACCAATAATTTCAATAAATGAAAATATTGAGGCTCCAATTTCGGAAGGTACTGTTATAGGTTCTATAAAATATAATATTGATGGAATAGAATATTCTACAAATTTATGTGCTGAACATAGTGTTGAAAAATTTGATTTAATATTATTAATTGGTCAAATAAGTGCTGTTATAATTATTTTGATTATTATATATAAAATTTTATCACATAAATCAAATATAAAATATAAGAAAAAAACTAGTAAGAAAAAAGGTAAACATTCTAAAAGACAAAAAGATGCAATTTATAAGTTTTAGTGGAAGCATAAAGCTTCCACTTTTTATTTATAATCTTTTCCAATTATTATTGTTATATCTACTTGACTTGAACTTACTGAGCTAGATGAAATGTTTCCTACTCCTAATATATTTTTTATATCATTTTCATATTTTTCATCTACATCAGTTTTATTTATTATTGTTGTTTTTGATGTACTTGTAGTTGTACTTGTTTTTGATATTTTATATCCTTTTGCTGTTAAATCTTTCTTCACTTCTGACAATACGCTAGACGAACCAGATCCATTTATTAATTCTATTTTTATATCGCCCGATTCTGTTTTAGATACATTGCTTGCTGTATTTTCATTGTTATCTGATGTCGTACTTGTATTAGTAGAATTATTTGAGCTTTCGCTATTATTATTTGTTTCATTATTTTGTGTACTATCTACTGAATTTCCATCATCTGAACCATATAATTCTTCTAGTAATTCTTCTGTTGCATCTTCGTCTAGTTTATAGAATGATAAATTAGATGGTCCCAAAGACTTTGGTGCACCTGGTAATGAAGCACTCTTTATATTATCTGGGTTAATATTTACGGCATATGGCACATAATCTTTTATTACTGATAAATCTAAATTAGTCTCTATATATTCATATGCTATATCGATAATTCCTTTTATTTTTAATATGTTTTCAGGTTGTAAAGTTTGTTTTATTGTCGCTATTATAAAGTTTCTTTGTGTTTTCATTCTTCCTATATCGTTATCTCCATATGATGAAGGATAAGATGTTCCATCATTGTTTTTTCTAAATCTTAATAATTGTTCTGCTTTTTCTCCATCGATTGTTTGTAATCCTTGGTCTAAATGAATATGTAAATTTTGAGATGTGTCATCATAGTCCATATCTATTGGAACTTCAAATTCTACTCCGCCTATTAAATCTACAAGTTTGATTAATGCTTGGTTATCTATTACTACATAATATTTTATCTCTAAACCTGTAATACTATTAACGGCTTCTAATGTTCTTTCTGGACTTTTTTGATATAATGCATTTATTTTATCATATGCACTAGCTGTTGATTCACTTTTTCCTACAAATGTATCTCTTGGTATTGATAATAATGAGGCTGCCTGTGTTTGTGGATTATATGATGCTACCATTATTGTATCTGTAAGCTTTCCTCCATTATCTGTACTTACACCCATCACCAAAACTTGAATTGGATTCAAATCTTTTAGTGTTTCTTGATCGTGTCCTACTACAGTTAGTAATAAACCTTGTAATCCACCTCCATTTGCTTGTACTTTATATACTATAAATCCTATTATAGCTAGTAACACTATTAATAAAAATATAAATATCTTTTTTAACATTCTTGCTTTCTTTTTTGGTTTTCTTTGAACATTTTCTTCTTCTCTTTTGTTTATTTTTCTTTTTGACACTTTTCTTCACTCCTAATTTTAATTTTACTATTTTACTATAACAAATTTCTTTATATTTTTCAATATTTATTTATATTTTTTTTGTTTTTCACAAAAAATTTACACA
>CALXJW010000084.1 GCA_944388725.1 uncultured Clostridia bacterium
GAATTAATACTTTGAATTGAATTTTTTATATTTAAAGTACCTTTAGAATACTGTTTATTCCATAATTTAACCTTTCTCTTTATTCTCTTTTTACTATTCGTTCTTAATAACCTGTGGGTTGTAAAAATTCTATATCCGCAGAAATTAACTCCCATTTTATATGGATAAAACCTTGATTTGTCATTTAATTCTAAATGTAAATTTGATTTTAAAAAAATTTCAATTTTGCGTTTTATAGCAATACATTCTTTTTTAGTCTTTAAAATCAAAATAAAATCATCCATATAACGCGTATAATATTTTATATGTAATACATTTTTTACATATTGATCAAGCTCATTAAGGTAAATATTAGCAAAAAATTGACTTGTATAATTTCCTATTTTATGCAAAAATTTGCATAATTTAGGTTATAGCAACTAAAATATTATAGAAAGTATTATGTAAAAATGCTTATATTTCAAAGCATTTATTTTTTGCTTTTTACATAATATTCTTGTGTTTTTATAATAATTTTGAGAATACTAATACTAGGTGAAAATTATGGAACGATTAAAATTAAAAGATTTATTGAACCGTGCAGAAGCAATTTTAAGAGAAAAAAATTATAGCGAAGATACAATTAAAGATTACAAATATGTATGGAATAGATTTTATGATATTTGTGAATTATGTGATATTGAGTATTTTAACTTAGAATTAGCAATGAAATTTTTAGAAAAATATTATCATATTGATACAAAAAATGGAAAAGGAAAATTGTATACTAGAAGAATGCGTAGTATTTATATATTAGATTCTATTGATAAAAACAAGCCAATAAAAGTTTATAGACCAAAGATAGAAAAAAAGATCCCTAAAGAATTTAATGATATTTTTTATGAGTATGATAATTATTTAAAATCTAGTTATTCATATAGTACTATAATGACAAGTGAAAAAATATTAGCTGATTTTTTTTATTATCTAAAACAAAATAATATAACTTCCATAAAAAATATACAAATTCAAAATATATATAATTTTGTAAATGCAATTAACTTTCAACAATATTCTAAAAACACAATTTATGAAATTAAGTATAAACTAAAAAAATTTTTCCAATACTTATATGATAATAATAAATACAAATTTAGCGGTATTGATATTTTCCCTAAAATTGCTAAATTTGAAAGAAGTACATTACCCTCTTACTATACAATAGATGAAATAAATCAAATCTTAAAGCAAGTAAATAGAAATACCAAAAGGGGGAAAAGAGATTTTGCAATTCTTTTATTAGCAATTGTATATGGATTAAGAAATTCAGATATTGTACATTTAAAAAAAGAGAATATATTGTGGAATGAAAACAAAATTGAACTAATTCAATATAAAACTAAGAAGTTATTGGAATTACCACTAACAGAAAATGTAAAATATGCATTATTAGATTATCTTAAGAATGCACGTCCTAATATTGATTCTCCATATATTTTTTTGCCAACAAAACCACCTTATACTTATACTGATATGAAAAATTACTCTTCTTTATATAAATCGGCGGAACAATATATAAAAAAAGCTGGTATAGATATAGGAAATAGAAAAAGAGGATTACATTCATTAAGACACAGTCTAGCATCTAATATGTTAAAAAACAATATTAAAATTCCAACTATTTCTGGAGTTCTAGGGCATAGTAGTGTTGATGTAACCAATATCTATTTAAGCATAGACGAAGAACAATTGAGAAAGCTCGCATTGGAGGTTCCTAAATATGAATAGTAATAATTTTATAGGTCCTTTTAAAAATATTGCACCATTATATATTGAATATAAAAAAAGTTTAGGTTTTGATTCAAAATCAGAATATAATGAATTGAAAAGATTAGATAAATATTTTTATAATAAAGGAATTGCTGAAGTTAAGCTTACAAAACATATGGTGGAAGAATATGGTATGTTAAGAGAAAATGAATCTCCTAAAACGCAAGCTAAGAGATTATCTGTATTAAAGCAATTCGCTATATATTTGCAGAAAATGGGCTACTCCAATATATATGTACATCACATAAAGACCTCTAAAAGTGATTCTAAATTTAAGCCATATATTTATTCTAAACAGGATTTAAATATAATATTTGAGTATTTAGATAAACATCAGTATGATACAAATTCAATATATAATTGTGTATTACCAATATTAATCAGAATATTATATGGAACTGGACTTAGAAGGGGTGAAGCTATTAATTTAAAGACTACAGATGTAGATTTAAATAAAAAAATTTTAACAATATATAACGGAAAGGAAAATGTTACAAGAATAGTTCCAATTTCAAATAGTCTTTCGGAATCATGCAAAACATACAAATCAAAATTTTTATGTAATGAGCAATATTTTTTATGCGATTTAAAAGGCAATAAAATTAATTCTCATATTACAGAGTATTTTCAAAAAATATTAAAAAAATTAAATATATTACGACCAGATGGTACTCCACCAAGACTTCACGATTTTAGATTTACATTTGCAGTAACTGCATTAGAAAAAATGGATAGAGATGGTCTAGATTTATATACTACTTTACCTATTTTATGTAAGTTTTTAGGACATAAGAATATAGAAGCAACTGAATATTATTTATTACTAGCTAAAGATTATTTTATCAATATAACAAATAAGGAAGAAGAATATTATAGTGATTTTAAATTTTTAAAGGATGATGATAATGAATAAAAAAGATCTAGACTATTACTTACAAAAATTTTTAAATATTGAGTTAAGAAAAAATATGAATGTTTCCCCAAATACTATTATTTCATACAAATATGCTTTCATATCACTATTAGAATTTATTATAAAAAAGTATAATAAAAATATTAAAGATATAAAGCTGGAAACAATAAATAGAAAAGTTGTTATAGATTATTTAGAATATTTAGAATTAGTCAAGAAAAACTCTATTTCAACAAGAAATCAAAGACTAGCTGCTATAAAATCTTTTTATAATTATTTAGCACTTGAAGAAATTGAATATTTACCACTATGTAACGAAATCCTTTCTATAAAAATGAAGAAAAATGAACAAAAAACAGTAAAATATTTATCAAAAGAAGGTATAAAAGAAGTATTGTCATTACCAAATACTTCGACCAAACAAGGAATTAGAGATTTAACAATATTAACATTATTATATGATTCAGGAGCAAGAGTACAAGAACTAATAACATTAAATGTATGTGATGTTAATTTTAATAATAAAACTCTAAATTTATATGGTAAAGGAAGAAAAAGTCGTACAATACCGTTATTAAAGGAAACAATAAAAATTTTAGAGAAATATATTAAAGTCTATAACATTAATTTTAATAGCAATAGTTTATTATTTTTTAATAGTAGAAAAGAGCCACTAACAAGAATGGGAATAACATATATAATAAATAAATATGTAAAAAGAGCTAAAAAGAAGAATCCAATAGAATTTCAAATAAAAGTAACACCGCATGTTTTTAGACATTCTAAAGCAATGCATCTTTTGGAAAGCGGTATAAATTTAATATATATAAGAGATTTTTTAGGACATAAAAGTGTAACTACTACAGAGATTTATGCTAAAGCTAATCCCGAAACTAAAAGAAATGCTATAGAAAAAAATTCAGAAGAACTTTCAAAAACGGTTCATTTTTCAGATAAAGACAAAAAAGATTTGCTATCATGGCTTAAAAGTTCTTTGAAAGAAAGCTAACTTTTTCGTCAATATTATGTAAAAAGCAAAAAATAAATGCTTTGAAATATAAGCATTTTTACATAATACTTTCTATAATATTTTAGTTGCTATAACCAATAGGTATCCCAACGTCATTAGAAGTCTCTCTACCATCAAATATTAAAAGTTTTGTAAAGTTTAGTAATTCTTTGTCAGCAATAGCTCTTTTCATAATATTATATAATATGAAGGGATCAATGCTATAAAAAAATTTTTTTATATCGCATTTTAATATCCAGAAGTCTCCGTAATTCCTTTTAAAAATTCTCATTTGTTTTTGAACTTCTTGTACAGCTTTATGAGTTCCTTTGTTAGTTAAACAAGCAAAAGAAGTATTAATAAATCTAGGTACAATGTAGGGTTTAATAAATTCTTCTACATACCATTGATGCACAATTCTGTCTTTATAAGGTAAAGCTTTTATTATTCTCTCTTTAGGTTCATAAATTGTAAATGTATAATAATTACCCAAACGATATTTTTTATTTTTGATATTATTTAATAAATTAATAATATTATTTTCTAAATTCATTTCAAATGCAATTACCTCATTTTTATAGGATTTATGAACTCGAGCTCTTTGATGAGCTTTTATTAGTTTTTCAAAAGTAAGATTTTTATAGAAACATTTTTTTATTTTTTTAGGCACGATGAAATCCACGCTCCTAACATATTGCATATATTGGCTATATGATTACTCCAAGTTTGGTAATTTTGCATAGAAATATACTTGTATTTATAAGATAATCTAATATATACTTTAAATAAATTAATATTTATATCTAATTCGTTTAAATATTTTAACTTATCTTTTTTATTATATACTTTAATTGCATACATTAGTAAACGTAACCCATTATATAAACTATTTTTAATTTCTTTTACTAAACTAAAAGTTTCAGATTTTGGGTATTTTTTTAAAATATCATTAGTATAATAAACTAATTCTAAATATTTTTGATAAATTACTAAATTACTATTACTCATCTACATTAACTCCTTTTAAAATTTTAGTAGCATTAATTTTTATATGACTAATAAATTCAAAAGCATCCTTTATAGACAAATTATCTTCATTAACATTAGAAATTGTTTTTAATAGTTCAAGATTATCAGCGCTAATAATAAAGTCTTTTAATTTAAAAGATGTATTAGTTGAATTATCAATTATTTTAATTTCATAATTTGTAGAACCTAAAAGTCTAATATACTTTTGTAAAGAATTTGAGGGAAAACCACATTTTACAATTTTATCATTAAGATTAGTGAGTTTTAAACCTAATATTTTATTTATTATTTTTGCATCATTATCTAAGAAAATATAGAAAATACCAGATTTGAACAAATATAAAGTTTCACTATCATTTTGTTTTAAATTCTTATATATTTCGAATAATTTGCTCATAACGTAAACCTCCTCTTTTTAATTTGTATTTTATAACAAAACAAATTAAAAATCAATAGTGAAATATTGAAAACACCAATAGTCAACTATTTTTGAAAAAGCCTATAAAATGTTATATAATAGATATAGAATGGAGTGATAGAAATGACGTATTTTAGTGAGCATTTTAATAAAAAAGAAAAATTAATTCCAAGGACTTTTGAAATAGATGATAATTTATATAATAAATTAGAAAAATTATCTAAATTAAAATATGATGCTTCAATAAATAAAATGGTTAATTTATCAATTGAAAAACTATCAGAAACAAATGAAGTAATTCCATATGAAATAGGAGAACAATTATATTCTCCTAGAGCTTTTTTATTAAG
>CALXJW010000085.1 GCA_944388725.1 uncultured Clostridia bacterium
ATGGCAACATAAAAGAGGTTACATTTCTATAACCTCTTTTTATGTTAATCGTTCGCTTCACATGGTGCTTCTACTGGACAAACCCCTGCACAAGTACCGCAACCAATACAAGCTGATTGATCTATTTCAAAACATTTTTCTCCTTGTGTTATACATCCTACAGGACATTCTGCAGCACAAGCTCCACAACTTATACATTTATCACATTGTATTTTGTATGCCATTTATATCACCACCTCTCAATGTATAATTAATTATATTAATTATTTTGTTCTTTTAAATCTTCTTTTTCTAATTCTTTAAGTTCTTTTTCATATTCTTTTTCTTCTTCATTTACTTGCTCTTTTATATTATCTTTAATTACTTTTATGTCTTCTGCTTTATATTTTTTATATGTAACCACATCATCATCTTCATATTTTACTTTGACTACTTCTTTTAAAGTTTCTATACCTGTAACTTCGCCTTTTCCATCTTGTGTTGATACAATAGCACCAATATTAGGTAATTTTTTTGCTTTTTCTTCATATACATTTTGTTCATATTTTAAACAACACATCAATCTACCACAATTTCCAGAAACTTTAGCTGGATTTAATGATAAATTCTGTTCTTTTGCCATTTTTATTGACACTGTTTCAAAATCACTTAAAAAGGTACAACAACAAAGTTCTCTTCCACAAACGCCATTACCACCAATCCTTTTTACTTCATCTCTTACTCCAATTTGTCTTAATTCTATTCTTGTTTTATATATTGCAGCTAAATCTTTTACTAATTCTCTAAAATCGATTCTTCCATCTGCTGTAAAATAGAATATTATTTTGCTATTATCAAATTTGTATTCAACATCTGTTAATGTCATATTTAATTTATGCTCTTTAATTTTTTTATTACACAATTCAAAAGCTTCTTTTTCTTTTTGTCTGCATTCTTCTGCATGTTTTAAATCTCTTTGAGATGCTAGTCTTAATACTTTTTTTAGTGGTGTTACTATTTTTTCTTCTTCTATCATTCTATTTGGAATTACAACTTCTGCAATTTCTTCTCCTTGTGCTGTATCAACAATGACATTTTCTCCTTTTTTTACTTCTAACCATTTTGGATCAAAGAAATATATTTTACCTAATCTTTTAAATCTAACTCCTATAATTTTTTTCATTAACTTCCTCCCATATGTTAAATAGCATGTTGTCTATACACATATCATAATTACTATTTGCTTTTAATCTTTTTTTTGTATTTTCTACTATTTTTATTGCTTGTATATATCTTATATTTTTTTTACTCATTTTTAATAATAGTACATTTATATATTCTAATATATTATCAATATCTTCTTTTGATTGATATATTTCTTCAGCCATTTTAATTATTTCAATCAAATTTTTTTCCTTTAGTTGTCTTATTATTTTTTCTATTTGTTCATATATTTCTTTTTTTTCTCTTAGTTTTATAGCTTTTCCTATACTTCCTTGGTACATTACTAATATTTCTTCATTTAATTTGTCATCTGGATAATTAGTATTTATATATTTTTCTACATCTGTATTAGTCAGTCTTTCAAAATATAATCTTGTACATCTTGATTTAATTGTTCCTAGCAATTTATTTTCATTTGAACATATAAGTATTATTGTTATATATTCAGGTGGTTCTTCTAATGTTTTTAATAAGCAATTTTGTGCTTCTGTTGTCATTGTATCTGCATCATTTATTATATATACTTTTTTACTTGATATTATTGGTCTTTCTGCGATTTTTCTCTGCATTTCTCTAACTTGTTCTATTTTTATTTTCCCACCATCTGGTTCTAACACAAAAAAGTCTGGATTATTATCTGTTTTAAATTCTATACAAGACTTACATTTATCACATGGCTTTTCTTCTTCTAAACACAATATTGCTTTTGCAAACTCTTTGGCAATGGCTTTTTTACCAATTCCTTCTATCCCCCAAAATATATAACTATGTGATACTTTATTTAATTTTATTGCATTTTCTAATATTTCTTTATTTTTATCATTTCCCAATATATTATTGAACAATTATTAATCTACTCCTCCAAATTTTGTTATTGGCCAAAATCTAAATTCTACTTTTCCTTCTATTTTTTCAAGCGGAATACATCCAAATTCTCTACAATCTGTACTTTGAGTTCTATTATCTCCTAAGGCAAATACACAATTTTCTGGTACTGTAAATCCAGTAAAATAACCTTGATTCATCCCATTTTGCATATCAGTAACAACTCCGTCTTGTAAATAATCTTCTTCCAATTTTTCGCCATCTATATAAACTGCTCCATCTTTTATTTCCACATATTCTCCTGGTAATGCTATTACTCTTTTTATATAACTTACTTTGTTTGATTCCAAAACATAATATATAAATTTATTTAGTACTCCTTGTGGTTCCTTTTCATATTTTGCAATTGGATTATCTAAATTTATATCTTCTTCTAATACAAATGTTGTACTTGGTGCTTCAAATGTTATTATATCTCCTCTTTCTGGCATTTTATTTAAAGTTCTATTCCATCTATTAAGCCATAATCTTTCACCAGATTTTAGCGTTGGATACATTGATGTTTTTTGAACTACTGTTGGCGTACCAATATAGTATCTTACTAAGAGAGCTAATACTACTGCTACTATTATACAAATTAACCATTCTAATATTTCTCTAATTGTAGAATTCATTTTTACCTCCAAATTTTACTATGATATTATATATCAATTCACATTATTTTTCAACATCTTTTTGTTTTTCAGTATTTTTTTGCTTTGTAGGAATTTTTATTACAACTTCTGTTCCTTTTCCCACTTCACTTTTTATGTCTATACTACCACCATTTCTATCTAGTAAATCCTTAGCAATTGAAAGTCCTAGGCCTGTCCCTCCCATTTCTCTACTACGAGCTTTATCAACTCTATAGAATCTTTCAAAAATTCTATTTAAATCTTCTTCTGGTATTCCAATTCCATTATCATATATTTTTATATATGCATCATTATATACAAAACCAACATATATTTTTATTTCTCCATTATCTTTTGTATATTTTATACTATTTGTTAATATATTTAATACTACTCTTTCTATATCATATCTATCGGCATAAACCAATGGAACATCTGCTGTTACAAAACATTTAACTTCATGATTTTTCTTTTTTATTTCTATAGCCAATTTATCTTGGCATTTTTTTACCAATTCTCCTAAATCAAATGCTTCTTTTTGTATTGTATTTTTATTATTATCATTTTTAGATAATGTAAGCAAATCTGTCACAAGTTTTGCCATTCTTCTTGCTTCTGATGCTATTACACTTAAGAACTTACTTTGTGTTTCTTTATCATATTCTTCTTCTAACAATGTATCTGCATATCCCATTATTGATGTTATTGGAGTTTTTAGCTCATGAGAAACATCTGCTATAAATTCCTTTCTCATATTGTCTAATTTTACATGTTCTGTTATATCTTGTATTACTGCTATTACCCCTACTGTTCTGTCATTTTCTTTTTTGAATGGTGCAAAATATGCATTTACAAATCTGTCTTCTATTTGAAATCTTTCTTCTGTATTTGTCCAATTCTCAAGATATATTATTTTTTCTAAATTAATATCTAAATTTAATTTTCCAAATATATCTTCAAAATTATTATGTTCTGGTAAAATATTTAATAATCTTTGTGCTGCAGGATTTATTAATATTATTTTGCCATCTCTATCAAATGCTATTATTCCATCTGTCATATGTAAAAATATACTATTATTTATATCTAAATCATCATTTGTTACTACTGAACTTTTTATCAGTTTTGTTTTTGGAAACATTATTTTTTTAGTTAAATATTTTTTCATTAATATTTCTATAATTATCAATAAAATTATATCTATGATTAATACTATTCCTATAAATTCAATTTGTTCTAATGTCATTTTATTATCACCTTTTAACTATCTTTTTTATTTCATTATATATTTTTTCTTGCACATTTTGTACTGATTTTGAAAATGCTTTTTCTCCCATTTCTATCATTTTATTTTTATCACTAATTATATTTTCTATTTCTCCGTTTAAATTATCTTTATTAAGTTCATTATTTAATATAATTTTTGCAGCTCCAATATCTTCCAAAACTTTTGCATTGTACAATTGATGATTTTGGCTTACATTTGGCAATGGTATTAATATTGATGGCTTCCCTAAGTTTGATATTTCAGTTATTGTCATTGCTCCACTTCTTGCTACAATAATATCTGAAACATTCATTATTTCTTCCATATTATATATATATGGTACTATCTTTGTATTTTTTATATTGTTAATGTTAATATCTTTTTTGGCTAATTCACTTTTTATTATGTCATATTGTTTAGGTCCTGTTGCCCATATTATTTGATAATTTTTATTTAATTTATTTTCTATTATTCCTACTATTGCTTCATTTATTTTTTGAGCGCCCTGACTTCCTCCAAATATTAATATTATTGGCATTGTATTATTTAATTCTATTTGTTTTAATATTTCATTTTTTTGCTCTACTGTATAATTTCTTTTTTCAATTTTTACAGGTGTTCCTGTACATACTATTTTTTTTGCATTTGTTATTCTTTTTTGGGCTTCTTCAAATGACACTAATACAGTTTCTGCTTTTGAAGCCAACATTTTTATTGCTTTTCCTGGAAAAGCATTGCTCTCATGCAAAACAACTGGTATTTTCTCTTTATGTGCAGCCCAAACTACTGGTCCACAAATATACCCTCCTACACCAATTACTATATCAGGTTTAAATTCTTTAATTATCTTTCTTGCTTTTGATGTTGATTTTAATGTTGCATAGATTTTCTTAAAATTCTCTATTGATATTTGTTTACTTAATCCATATGCTTCTATTGTTTTTAATTCATATCCTGCTCTTGGAACCAAATCGTTTTCTAATCCTCTTGCGGTTCCTATAAACACGATTTTTGAATCTTTTTCTTCTTGTTTTATTTTATTTGCTATTGCAAGACCTGGATTTATATGTCCACCAGTTCCTGCAGCTGCTATTATCACTTTCATTTATTCTCTCATTCCTTTCATAAGGATTTTTTGCTAATTTTGTTTGTTACTTGCTCTAGATATACTCAATAATACACCTATTTCACACAGCAATATAAACAATGCTGTTCCCCCATAACTAAAAAATGGTAATTGCATTCCTGTTGCAGGCATTGAAGATGTAACAACTGCAACATTAATTATTGCTTGTATTCCAACAAGCGTTGTTATTCCTATTGCAACTAAGCTTCCAAACATGTCTGGTGCTTTCATTGCAATTAATATTCCTCTCCATATAAATATTGCAAATAATACAAATACTATAACACATCCAACAAATCCAAGCTCTTCTGCTAAAACAGAAAATATAAAGTCATT
>CALXJW010000086.1 GCA_944388725.1 uncultured Clostridia bacterium
AATTCATTTAATGATTCATCTTTTAAATTAAATGAATATAATTTTTTAGCTGGTGACATCACAATATATCTTATTGCATTTGCTGTACTTTCTGACATTGTTAAACAACTTGTATCTTGTTTTGCACAAGCACTACATTTAAAACCATTATCTCTTAAGCTAAAATATTGTAAATTTTCTTTTTGTTTACAATTTGTACATTCTGTTATTCTTGGTGTAAAACCTAAAAAACATAATAATTTTAATTTAAATATACTTATTATTAATTCCGGATCTTTATCTGTTTCAGACAATGTATATAATGTATTTAAAAATAATTGTAATATTTTATAACAATTTTGATTTTCTTCTGTTACATCTTGAATTATTTTTGTTATATATACTGCATTATTCAATTTATCTAAATCTGTTCTTAAATTATAAAATACTTCTATTGTTTCACAAGAATTTATATTATATGTATTTGCTCCTTTGTACATTAAATATTCTCCAAAGCATAAAAATTGTGTGCCTGCAAGTAAGGCGCTTCGTTGTCTTCTAGCGCCTTTTGCCACACACGATATCTTTCCTAATCCTGGTGTTAACATTGTTAACATTTTATCATAATCACCTAAATTACTTTCAGAAATTATTATTCCACTCATTTTTACTGTTCCCATTTTGTTCCGCCTTTTGTTCTTGTAATATTTGTTTTTCCATATTTTCTTGTAGTTCTTGTATTTGTTTTAATTCTAAAAAAGTATCTACATTTCCAGTATTTTTAAAGGTGTTCCATGCAATATTTTTAATCATAAGCTCACTTCCTTTAATTATATCTTTTGCAATTTTTCTATATTTATTCAAAGCAAATAATGTTTATATTTATTGTAATTTAAATTTTTTTACAATTGTTGTATCTTCTTGCCAATCTTCTTTTACTTTTACCCATGTTTTTAAATTAACTTTTGTTCCAAAATTTCTTTCCATATCTATTCTTGCCATTTGTCCTATTCTCTTTAACATATTACCATCTTTTCCTATTATTATGCCTTTATGAGAATTTCTTAAGCAATATATTGTTGCTTCTATATCATATATTTCTTCTTTATTTTTATTTTTTCTTAATTTCATTTTTTCTACTTCAACATATATTCCATGTGGCACTTCATCTTGTAATAAAATTAGAGCCTTTTCTCTAATTGTTTCTTCAGCTAGTTGTCTCATTGTTTGATCTGTATATTCTTCTATATCATAATATGCAGGACCTGGTTTTATGTTCTTTTCAATTTCGTCTAATATTATTTCTCTATATTTCTCTTTTAATGATGATATTGGTATAACTGCCTCAAAATCATATTCTTTCCTATATAATTCTATTAAATTTAATAATTTTTCTTTTTTTATTAAATCTATTTTATTTATTATTAATATTGTTTTTTTATGAGATTCTTTTATTTTTTCTAATATTCTCATATCTCCTCTACCAATCTCATCACTTGTTGCTTCTATTACAAACAATATCAAGTCTATTTCGCTAATTACTCCAAATGATGTTTCTATCATTGTTTCATTTAATTTTGTTCTAGGTTTATGTATTCCTGGTGTATCTATAAATATTATTTGTGAATTTTCTCTATTTACTATTCCTTTTATTGCAGTACGTGTTGTTTGAACTTTATTTGCTGTTGCAGCAACTTTTTCTCCTACTAAAAGATTAAGTAATGTAGATTTTCCTACATTTGTTCTTCCTAACAATGCTACAAATCCTGATTTAAATTCTGACATTTTCCCTCCATCTATTATTATTTATTGTCTTGCTTGCTTTCTTCTTTAATTGTATATTCTATAATATTTATTGTTTTAATTATTAATTTTGATGCTTCTTCTTTATCATTTTCTAATCTTCCTATTTTTATTGTTTTTTTAGAATCTAATTGTATGTCTGTGTCTTCTAATTTCACAATCATTCTAGTATCTGTATCCATGCCTACTGGTAAAGTCCTATTTTGATTGTCATAATATACACAATTTGAAAAAACAACTCCTTTTATTTCTTTATTCAAATTTAATTTATATAAATTTATTTTTGTTTCTTCTGAATTTTTTAAAGCATTTTCTATTTCTTTTTCTGGATTTATATTAAATACATTTATTTTATTTGGAACTATATTTTCAATTTCTGGAAGCCATTTATATACAGATATATCTTGCCCTATTTTATTTTTTGCTATAGCTTGTTCTATTATTCTTATTTCATTATTTAACGCTACTTTATAATCAACTGTTTTTATTGATTTTGAAATTTTTAATATTGAATATTTATTTTTTGGTTGTTCTCTATGTGATTTATTAGCTAGTTTTTTTATTTTTCTTGTATCTTCTGATAGTCCACCGAATATATCTACAACTTCATCTTCTGATAAATCTTTTTCTTTTTTCAAATCTGCTTTTATTTCTTTTAACCATTTGTCTAATTCTTTAGTGTCTGCAGTTTTTGTTTTTAACTTATTTATTATTTCTATTTGATTTGTTGTAGTTAGGTATATTGCATCTAATTCTTCTTTTGAGAATACTTCTCTTTGGATTTTATCTATATTTTCTCCAAATTCTTCTATATCTTCTTCATAATCAAATACTTTGGAATGTGGTTTTACATTTATAGGCTCCTCTTCTCCTTCTTCTAATGCTTGTACTTCGTCTTTATTACTATATTTCCAAAATTCAAATATGCTTTTTTTATGACTATCTATTTCGTTTATAAATGATGTTGCATTTTCTATTTTCTTTACTAAGTTGACATTTTTTAATTTTAGTGCATTTATATCCATTTTTTTGTTTTTTACTTCTGTTTCTTTTTCATTTACTATTTTTCCTTTTTGTACTAATTCATCTAATGTATATTGTTTTTTTAGTTTTTCTTCTACTTCATCTATTCTTTCTTTTGTTCTTATTTTTTCTTCATGTTTTTCTATTCTATTTTCTTCTTTTTTCTTTGATTTTTTTCCACTATATTTAAAGAAATATTTTACTTTACCAAAAAATGTTTTTTTGCATTCTAAAAATGTCGAAATTTGTTTTTCTTTAGTTAAATATTCTGCTTCTAATTGTATTGATTGTTCTTTTAATTTGTCTAATTTTTCCTGTAATTCATAATTTTCTTTTACTGCATTTTTTTCTTTTTCTATTAGAATTTTATATTGTTCATTTAACCAATCACTTAATTCATCATATTGTAATATTTTGTCTTCATAATAGAATTCTAAACTTCCGGTTTTATCTATTTGAGTTGTAAATTTAAAATATGGTTCTACTTCTGATTGTAATATAAACAAAGCTTTTACTAATTTAAAAAATTTAGCAGCTTCTATTTTATTAGATAATTTTACTTTATATTCTGATTTTATTTTTCCATATACTTCTGTTTGCCCTACTATTTGAATACTAACTTTATCAGTTTTATCATATACTTCATATATTGAAGGCCAGTCTTTTGTAAATAACCACAAATAGTTTTCTAAACTTTCTATTTCTGTTTTATTTAATAATTCTTTTGAATAATCTGCATTAACTATTGGTACAAAAACTTTTCCTGCTTTCTTTTTTTCTATTTGTTTTTTTAGAACATAGAAAAATGTTGAATAATCTGTATCTTCTGTTGGAACTATCATAAAGTATTTTTTTGTGTTTTCTGCGTAGTATATTTGCCATAAATAATTTCCTGGATATCTTACTTTAAATGGTATTTTTTTATTAATTGTTTGTTGTTGACTTTCTACTTTTTCTATATCTTCTATTTTTATTTCTTTTAACATACGTAAAAACGTTTCATGTTTTTCAAAATCTTCTTCACTATCTGGAATTAAATAAGATACTAGAGGACTTGCTTTTGTATATTTTTCTTTTATATCATCAGTTCTATTTGTTGGTGATAATAATATTTCTATTTCTTTTGGTGATACAAATCTATATTGCTTGTATTTTTTTTCATCACAATTTATACTTGGTTTAAATTTTATATCTTCTACTAATTTTAAAGTTTCTGGTATTTCATCTAAGTTTAATCCTATATATTCCAATTTTTTTAATATTGCTTGCTCCTTATTTTTACTTTCCAAAATAGTCGCTCCCTTCGTCCTTATTTCTTAGTATATTTTACTATGCAAATAAAAAAATAGCAAGATTTTTCTTGCTATTTTTATTTTTTTATTTATATAAAAATCAAATTTATTAAATATATAATATATAATATTACACATATCAATCCATTTGTTCTTGACATTATATTTTTAGGCTTTATAAAAGGAAAAATCAACATTAATATCATTCCTATGAATAGTATTATTATTTGTGCATTATATGTAATATTATAATTAATTGGTGTTATAAGTGCTGATAAACCAATTATTAATAACATATTAAATATATTTGAACCTACTATATTTCCTATTGCAATATCACTATCTCCTTTTATTGCTGCCGTTACACTTGTTACTAATTCTGGTAAACTTGTTCCTATTGCTACTATTGTTAAGCTTATTATTTTATCACTAACTTTAAGTATTCTAGCAATTTGTTCTGAGTTATGTACTACTAAGTCTCCTCCTATTTTTAAAATTGCTATTCCTAATATTATTAACATTGTATTTTTTAATGTGTTTATTTTCTGTTTTTCATCTAATTGCATTAGTACTTCTTTTTTTTGACTTTTTATCCCCATAACTACTGTATATATTAAAAATAATATAAATAATATTATTAGTAATGTTCCTTCTGTTCTGTTTATGTCTTGATTTGTATTACACATAATACAGAATATCATTGTTAATATTATAGATAATGGATTTTCTATCCATTTTGTTTGTTGTTGAAATTTTACTGGTTTTATTATTGCTGATAGTCCTAAAATTAATAGTAAATTACATATATTACTTCCTATAATATTTCCAACAGACATATCTGAATATCCTTCTATTGCTGATGTTGTGCTTACTACTAATTCTGGCATAGATGTTCCTATTGATACTATTGTTAATCCTATTATTATTTCTGATATATGCATTTTTTTTGCAATTGCGCTTGAACCTTCTACTAATATGTCTGCACCTTTTATTAGTAGTATAAATCCAATTATTATTAATATTATTTGTATAGTCATTTTTTATTCACCTATACAAATATATTTGTATTTTTGTTTTTTATAACAAAAAATAATTTTTTTCTTTTTATTCTAATTTTAATTCTTCAAATCCGTCTAAATATATTTGCTTCACATGATTTACAATATCATTTGTTCCATAAATCTCTTTGATTATTATAATCTTTTAAATTACGCTTATTAACTCTTGATAAATCGTTATCATTTTTAATTGCATTATTCAAAAAATATATAAATCCTAATCTCTCTTATAATTTTTTACATACTATCAAAATTCG
>CALXJW010000087.1 GCA_944388725.1 uncultured Clostridia bacterium
CCTGGTTCTAATTTTATAGAATAACTTACATTATTAGAAATATTTGATGTATATGTATCTGCATCAGTACTATCTATTGTTTGAAAAATAGTCTTTCCATCAACATATAATGCTTGTACTTCTAAATAATCTGAAACAATATCTTCGAAACTTATAATACTTGTTTCGTTTCCAGTATTTTGAAGAGTAATATTATATTCTACACTATCTCCTTGTTCTATATATTGTTTATCTTGTGGACTTGTTAAATGTATTTCTGCATCTAAATATCGCACTTCTTCTTTTATTTTATTAGATCTATATGTTTTTCCATCAGAATCTGTTAGTATTGCTGTTGCGCTTATTTCCTTAGCATCTTCTGCTATAACACCGCTTATTCTATAATGTGCCTTTCCGTTAGCTGGTATTTCTGATATATTTAATTTTTCTGGTATATCTGTAATTCCTGAAGCATCTGCATTTAATATAATTTGAGGTGTAAAATTATTATATGACATTTGTAATTGTAAATTTTGTATAGATTCATCTGATAGGTTTTCTACAAATACAAGATAATCCATATCTCCTCCACCATATACTCCTATACTCAAATCAAGAACTCTTTTTACTGTTACTCTTATATTAGCATTTTCTAATCTATTTTTTAACTCACTGCTTTCTACTTTTGTATCTTCGCAAGTTGCCTCTACTTTGTTGACAATTTCTTCTCCATTAGATATATCTTTTTTTACTCTAACCTCATATTCTTTTGTATATGTTTCTCCTGCACCTAGGGATGGTATGTTTTCAACGATTTCTTTAATATTTTCTTTTTCTTCATAATAAGAAATTCCAGAATATACATATCCTTCTTCAGGTTCTACTAATACTGTTCCATCAGGAATCATAGCATGTAATTGGATATTTTCTATTGACTGAGTTCCATTATTTTTAACAGTTGCTATATATTTTATTACTTCACCTGATTTTATTGTATCATTATTTCCTAATTTATCGTTTCCCACTTCAGCACTTAAATTTGCTTCCATCTTTATTGATGTTGCAGTTGCAAATCCAATTGTAGTTGATTTTATTTCTACATTTGATTCTTCATCTGTATCATATATAACTTTGTAGTTAGTATATGAAATGGTGTCTCGTTTTAATTCATTAGGTAACTGAATTGCAAATGATGCATTATAATATGTTTCTATATCTATACTTGGTACAATTATTAAATATACTTTTGGATTTGTTAATCCACTTAACTCTGATGTCCAACCATTTTCTGGATTTGTAATATCCGCTGTGGCTTGTGCATTTTCGCTATAATATATTGTTGAATTTGGAGCTATGATATTGCTATTTAAAGTAGTTTGTAATGTATTTTCTATATCTTCAATACATTTATTTCCGTCTGTTGGTAACATTCCTAATATTCTAACATTATTAATTTTTTTACCTAAATTGTTTATTAATCCAATTTCAAAATTTACATTTTTTCCTTTATCTGTATTTGCAACTTGTACAATCTGTTTATCGTCACTAATTCCCAATATTCCCTCAATATTATATGTACTTGTATTATTTATAGTAACTAATCCGTTTGGTGAAGATATTCCTAGTTCTTTTTCTATTATTCCAGCATCTGTTGTTCCACCTTCATATTGTGTAGCATTTTCGTTTGTGTATGTCATAACAATTTTGTCTTCATGACTTGGTGTTGTTTTTTCTAATGTTATGTCTAAATTTATTTGTAGATATAATTGAGTTGCTTGTGTTTCTGGATATGATGTTTGCTCTCCTGTTAATGTAATATTTATTGTCTTGTCTTTCGTATTATACTCTGGCTTTATTGCAAACTCGTCACCATATAATTTATCTATACTATTAACATTTATTTCCTTAACTGAAGAAGGTAATTGTATTTTTATTGTTGGATTTTTAAATAAATCATATTGTAAGCTTTCTGTAACTAATTTTATTCCTAATATAACATTTTCATTTTTTTGCATTGTTGATAAATTAGTTTTGTTTATTGTTAGTTCTGCTTTTGTTTTTGTTTCTTTTATTTCAAGTCTTTGTTGTGTGGATTTTTGCGTTATTTTTTTTACGCCTAATAATCCAGATATTGTATTACTACTTTTTAGATATTTTATTTCTTTGATTTGTTTTTCTGTATAACCTTTTTCTGTTATAGCTTTTTTGTGTTGTATTTCAAGTATCCCTACGTTTATAGGATTACTTATTGTAATTTCTAAATCACTCGATACGTTTTCATAATTTATTATTATATTTCCATTTTCATTCACTTCTGTGTCTTTATTAACAATATATGTGTTATCTCCATTTTTTATTTGTATGCTTCCTGATTCACCTAATAGTGACATAAATTGTTCTCTGTTTATTTCTGTACTTATATATTTATTATTAGTAGCAATTTCATTTGTATCAGTTACAAATATATCTGGATTTTCTTTTACATTTATTTTATCTACTACATCATTATTTGTTACTTTTATTGTTGTTTTTGTAGTATATTGTATATCTTGTGCATTAGATGATTGTACATTAGCATATAATTGTCCTTTATACATTTCTGTTGTTAGAAATTCAATTTCTGACATTATCGTATTATCAAATTCTTTACTTTCTATTCCTACTGTCTGGCTTGCTGTATATATATTTTCATAAGCATAAATTAAAATTTCTGATGATGTTTTTAATTCTATTTTGTTTGCATTTACATTTTCATTATATAATAATGTTACTATAATCTCATCATATGCATTTTTCTTCCAAGCTACTTCACCATTTTCATTTTGATTATTACTTAATGTTATTTGAATATTTCCATTATTATTTTCCCAATTTTGAATATTTGTATCTGTGCTTCCATTAGTAGCAATTGTTCCTAAAGATAAAACTTTAACATCTTCTGGTAGTTGTTCACTTAACTTTGGTACAGCAACATTTAATATTGTTTGTTTTATTGGATATTGGTTCTCTGTTAATCTTGATTTTATTAATAATTGTACCAATCTTTTATTAGTTCCATTTAATGAAAAAATTCTACTAGTTATAATCTCTGTTTCTAGTTCTGCTTGCGCAGATTCGTCTATATTTAAATTAAGAGTAACTTTTTTTGTTGCTTCTATATCTAAACCTTTATATGTTTCTTCCATGTATGTTCCTGTTAACTTAATAGCGGATTCTTTAGTTAACATATCTGGATTAATATTTTCTAATGTTTTTGGTTCTATATTTAATTCTATCTCTACGGTGCTTCCTGCATTTATTTGTTTTAAATAAATTTTATTGTTTTCTATGTTTGTTATTTCATCAGATAATTTTTCATTTTTTATGTTAAAATTACTATCTTGAATTTCTATAACTCCGTCAGAAAAATATCCCTCTTTTTTAATTTCAATTTCTGCATACAATTTTAAGTTTTCTTCTTTTATGCTTTTTGTTATTTTATCAATTCTTTCTCCATTATCATCTTTAAAATATACTGAAAATTCTATATTTTCATTATTTGTTGCAGAATCTAAATTAACCGCATAACTTATTAAATTAGTTCCTAATACGAAAAAGTCTGTTGATATTATCATTACTAGTGTAAGTATTACTAATATCCTTTTTAATAATCTCTTTTCCATTTTTTTACCTCCTCTTTTTATTGACCTGTTCCTACTCTTACTATCTTTTTCATAGGATTATATGAATCTTTTGATAATAAGGTTTTTGAAACAGTTTGTCCATTTAATTTTACAACTTTGTATGCTTCAACTTTTCTTCCGTTACTTCCTGATTGAACAACAACTTGTTGACCTACTGGCAAATTTGCATCTTCAATATATTGTGTTGTATATGAGATTGTTGCAATATTTTTAGTTTCAATTGATACTTCATATTCTGTTTCTTCTTTTATTCCCCATACCGAAATAGTTGCAATACCATTACTTACTGTTGCTTCCAACCTTATAGGATGACTTCTTGTGTTGACAAATTTAAAATCTTGAGATCCATATACTACTGTTGCATCTTGCCCTACTGGCACATATGGTGCTATAAACTGGTGATTTCTTCTGTCTGTCACATCTAAATTTGCCATTATTACTGCATTATACAATGTTGATGAAATTTGACATATCCCTCCACCGAGTCCGTTTACTACTTGTCCATTAGAATATACAGATGCTTCTTTATATCCTGCTTGTATTGTTCGTTCTCCAACAACTTTGTTATAAGAAAACTCTTCTCCCGGTAGTAATATTGTTTCATTAATTTTTTGAGATGCTAATCTTAAATTTGTTGTCCTGTTCACATTACTTTCTACATATTTGCTAGAATATGTGGATAATTTGTCTTGGAAAGCTTCTGTTCCTAAATCTTTTATTGTTTTTTCTGGTTTTGTTATTGTTAAGGCTATTTCATATTCTTCTTTTTCATCCAATAACATGTTTCGTGCTAACTCTAAGTCAAAATCCACTCCATTTACTTCTGGATGAATTGTAAATGGATCTGTTGTATAATAAGCATCTTTTGGGTCATTATGTACTTCATTATATATTTTGTCTATATCAATTTTGTCTGGTTTTACTGTTTGTGTTGGAATCTCAATAGTTTGTTTTTGTTCATTTTTTTCTTGTGTTAATATTGTATAGATATTTGCTAACAATTGTTCTTCATCTACTTTTAGCCCTTCTTTTCCAGATGTTATAATAAGTTTGTCTCCCTCTATATAATAACTGGATTGTTCTACAGCCCCTACTATATTGTTATTAATATTTTGAGAAATTTGATTAACCATTTCTTTATCAATTGTTGCCTCTATTTCTATATTGTTTTTAAATATCATAGATTTTAATATTTCAAAGTTATCTTTAAACACATTCCCTGTTCTTCCAATATTGTATGCCTTTTTTATAGCATCTTCTATTTGATATTCTACTTCTAAAGCTTCATAACTAACTGTTGTTTCAAAATCTCCATGTGTTAAATAAATTTGATTTTCTTCTTTGGTGTTATATATTTCTTTTAGCATATTCTCGGCTTCTTCCTTGGATAAATCCGAAACATTTATCCCTCCAATACTTATTCCTTTCATCATTTTAGAATTTGCTATATTTATTATTGAAAATATTGTTGAAATTATTAATATAAAAACAATTAATGTTATCATTGTTACTATTATAACATTATGTTTTTTGTTGTTTTTTTTCACAGGCATAATATTTTTTTCTTCATTTTTTTGAGTGTCTTCTATTGGTATTTTTTTTAAGCCGTCTTTTTCAATATTTTCATTATTGATTTCTTCTATCTTATTTTTTTCTATTTCTTTTGATTTTTCT
>CALXJW010000088.1 GCA_944388725.1 uncultured Clostridia bacterium
AAACAATGTATTTTATGCTGTTGTAGATAAAATACAATTAAGAAATTCTGCAAAAGTAATTATAGAAAAGTAATTATTTTCATTTAATTTGTATTTACCAATATCTTTTAATTATAAATTTTATTTTGCATTACCATATACAACTCCAAATATCAATTTTCTATTTATATATCAATACATTTATCCGTCAGGGCGCACCAAAACCTCTAGTAAAACTAGAGGTTTTATTTTTTGTAAAAATTTATAGAAGTCTGAAAAAGGTTTATTTATAGCCTTTTTTTGTTTTAAATGTTTTTAAATTTCTCTCAAAATTTTACAGTTTTTCTCAGTTTACAACCCCATTTTTAAAAAAATATCTTTTTGGGGTTTTAAAATACAACCCCAAGTGCATATTTGGGGTTGTAAATCTTCGCGAATCCAATAATTTCAATGCTTTGAAAATTACTTTTCGTTTTCTATGTTTTTAGTATCTATTTCTTTCAATAATTTTACTGCTTCAAGCATATTTTCTTCAAGATAATATTTATTAACCTTATTTATTGTTTTTCCATTTTTAGCTTTTGTTAACGTGTTGTTTACATATAACTTTCTTAATTAAATACTACAAAAATTAAAGTATTATTTCAATTTTAACTTTTCAAAAATTAATACAGTTAATATATTGTTCATTATATATTCAAAGTATATTAAGATTTCTTTGTAAATTCATCTATTTTAATTATTTATTTCTTTTTTATTAAAATAATAAAAAGATATTACTAACAATAGTATTGTATATATAAAATATACTACTAATGAACTTCTTAAATTCACACCATTAATTGCTGAAACTTGCCCAAATAAATATACACTAAAATCCCAATTATTAGTTATAAAAAATCTAGTTACAGCGGATATTATTTCTAATTTTGACAATTCTGTAAATACAGTATTTCCAAGTAAAGATATTGTTAGTATTATTATCATTGATATAACTTGATTTTTACTTATTATACATATAAATATGCTAAATAATATAATCATTAAATACATAGGAAATTTAGAGATTATTAATAATATTATATAATTAAATAATTTTAATACCACTATTTCATTTGTATTAAAATTGTAATTTATATATTCTAATTTATAACTTTCAAACCCGAAAACAAATCCACCAACAAAATATTGAATTAATATTATTAACACAATAAAAATAATTATAGTGATTGAACAAGCAATTATTTTTGAAACTAATATTGTACTCCTTCTATGTGGTTTTATTAATAAGTTTTTTATTGTTCCTTTATCTATTTCATATGCAATTGATATTACAGAAACATATATCACCATTATAATAAAAATAATATCAAAATGTTTAAATATTCTAATAAAATTAATTCGAGCATCTTTTATATCAAAAGAAATTAATGTATTCTCATTTGAAATATTTTGATCTATTATATTATTTTCCAAAGCATATTGTAGTATATTCATTTTAGCAACATTTTTATTTCTACTGTTTTTTATAAACGATTCGGAATAATTCTCGCTTAAATAACTATAATGTTTATACATATAATAATTTAATCGATATTCATGCAAGTACTCATTAGCAATATTATAATCAAAATTTATATTATTCTTTAATCTTAATTTATATGTATTGATTTCAAAATCAATGAGCTCTTTTTCTTTATCTAAAAAATTTTTTAAAGATTTCTTCTCTTCTAAATTTTTAATTTTTAAATTAATATACAATTTCCAATCATTTGATTTCAAAGCTGTTACATATTGATTATATTTATATTTGTAATCTTGATATTTTTCTAATGTTATTTTAGAGTTGCTATTAATTTCATAATCATTAATATTTTTTATAAGTTCATTAATATCTAGATTAGAATCTGTATATACATTTTCCATATAGTTAAAATCTATTTCTTCATTTAATGCATATCTTTGCCATGAATCTTCTTTAAAAGTATTATATAATTTTCCAAAATCTAAATATGACTTTTGCAAAATGTATTCGTTTGAATCTTCTTCTAATTTTATTAATTCTTTTTCAATTAACTGTATAGAAATATCTTGTGTTATAGAATTTCTATTTTTATTATAAATTGTAATTTTATTATGATTTTGAACACTAGTAAAAACATTATATACTATTACTACCAGTAAAATAACTATCAATAAATACAAGCTTTTTCCTTTTAATATTTTTATTAATTCATCTTCTATCAATTTAATCAATTTTATTTTCACCTACTTTTTCTATAAAAGCATCTTCACATGTATTTTGTTCTTCCGTAACAGAATAAATCTGATAGTTGTTATTCATTAGCTTCTCTACAATTTTCGGAATTATTTCCTTTTCAGCAAACAATCTTATTTTATTTTTTTCAAGAATTTCGAACTGGTTTTGAATCAGTTTATCTATATCTTTAATTCTATCTAATTCAAATATATAAGTTTTTTTATTTGAAATAGTTTTAAATTCTTCTATTGTACTATTTGAAATTATTTTTCCATTTTTTATTGTTATAATTCTATTACATAACTTCTCTATTTCATTTAAATTATGACTTGCAATTAATATTGCAACACCTTTAGTAGCTAATAATCTTATCAAATTTCTTATTTCTATAATTCCCTCTATATCTAGTCCATTTGTAGGTTCATCTAAAATCAACAAATTTGGATTATTAATTATTGCTCTAGCAATTCCAAGTCTTTGTTTCATCCCTAGTGAATAAGTAGAAACTTTATCTTTTATTCTATTTTCTAATCCAATTAATTTAGCAACTTCAAAAATTCTTTTTTTAGATATATTTCTATAATTATTAATCGCTAATTTCAAATTATCGTATCCTGATAAATAATTATAAAAATTAGGTGTTTCTATAATTGCTCCTACTTTATCTATCACTTTTACATATCCTTTTTTTATATCAATTCCATTTATAATCACATCTCCAGATGTAATTTTAATTAATCCTAGTATTGATTTTATAATTGTTGTTTTTCCAGCACCATTTGGTCCCAATAACCCCACAATTTCTCCACTACTTATGGCAAATGAAATATTTTCAATGATTACTCTACCTTTTATTTCCTTTTCTAAATTATTACATTTTAAAACTTGCATTTTCATTTTCCTTTCCTTTATGTATACTAAACATCTTTATTTCTAAATATAAAAATAAAAATATTTAATATGCATACTATACTTATTAATGAAATTAGTAAAGCTCTAGCAAAATTATAATAATTACTTAAATGAGTGCTTAAATCCCAATTATAAATAAAAATGTATTTTGTTATACTAAAAAATGATAAATTTATTTTTGAAATCAAATATACTAAAAACGTTATTAAGATATTTAAATACGCATTAGTCGTAATAACGCCAATTAAAAAGCAAATTAGTATTAATAACAAATACATTGGAAATTTTGATATACTTATTATTACCATATACTTAAATAAATTCATTGTTTCTATATTATGTATAGAATTATTATATATAATTGCTTCTAAAGTATAACTATCAAAACCGAAAAGAATTCCACCTATAATATATTGAAATAATGTAAAAAATAAAATAAGTAAAATTATTGTCAATATAATTGCTATTATCTTAGAAACTAATATATGAAATCTTGAATATGGTTTAATTAATAAATACTTTATAGTTCCAGTACTGTATTCTTCTAATATCATTATACTAGATAAATAAATAATAATTAACACTATAATTATTTCAAAATTGTTATATATTCTCATTAATAATATTCTAGCATCTTCTGGCAAAGGAATTTTATCATTTTCTGAATTAACTAATATATTATATTCTATATTATTTTCTATAGCATATTTATCTAAATGCATTCTTTCTATAATATTATAATACTCTTCTGTAATATTAAGATTATTATAATTTTTCAGTAATAATATATCATTACTATATGCATTTAAATATTGATGTTTTATATCAATATTTAAGTTCGTAATTTTCTGAACATAATTATAGGAAAATATATAGATTATACTAACAAAAAGCAATATATATGTTTTTCTTCTATAAAATATTTTTATTAACTCATTTTTTATCAATTCGTACATATCTACCTCAATTTTATTTCCATTATTGAATATATTAGTAAAAACAGGATGCATTGTTATGCATCCTATCGTATAGAGAGATGTAATTAAGTTATAGTTTTACATAATATCTAATTTAAATTGATTTCTTATTATTTCATGAATATGATATTACCAATTACCACCAAACTCTCACATTCAAAGTAGATCCAGAATGGTTACTTACTTCTACAACATATGTCCCGCCATTAGAAAAAAATATATTCCATGTTGCTCTATCATTCACTCCCATAACACCGTCGTGTATTAAAGGAATATCAGGTTCATCATAGTAATATGCCTCGACAATAACAGCACCATTTGCAGCATTAGAACTTGTCAAGACATTAATTGAAGAACCTAATAATGGTGGTAAAGCACGGTCAAAGAAAAATTTTTTACTACCAAAAGCAGGAATATCCGCTACTTGCTCATCATAAGCCTTAATATCATTCCGTGTTGTCGCTTCATAATTTCCAATTTCATTTTCATTTGAAATCTCCGCTGCTAATACGGTAACAGAAGAACAAAGTAACATTATACATGTCAGAAGAATAGTTCCAAACCGTTTTAAATTTTGCTTTTTCATATGAATACCTCCAATTCTCAGTAAACATATCCCTCTATACTATATAGGAAATAAAATCCTACAGTTACAAAATAACATATAAATAAAACCTTGTCAATAATATATGTATCACTAACATATACAAAATGTAGGTTAATCAAACATATGTCACACTTTTTTGAAATATATATACTTTGATTATCTTATATTGTTGTTAATTATTCTTCTTGACTTCTATATCTTTTTAAGAACTCATTGGTACTCAGCCATTCTAATAGTCTCATCAAAAAAATATTATATTCTTTTCTCCATATAAAAATGAAGATTTCATTTTAAAAAAATAATATTAATATTATTAATATTAATATTTTTATATATTTTCATTTAATTTTTATTTATCATTATCCTTTAATTATAAATTTTATTTTACATTACCATATACAACTCCAAATATCAATTTTCTTTATATATCAATATATTCATCTATTATGGCAAGAAAAACTCTAGTAAAATAGAAGCTATAAAATGAGAGTAGATTTTATATCTACCTTCATTTTACCAATTCAAATTAGTTAGAAATTTTTATTAATTAATTCATTCAATAAAAGTATATTCACTATAATTATATAAA
>CALXJW010000089.1 GCA_944388725.1 uncultured Clostridia bacterium
CCTCCTGTAAATGCACCAATGATTCCATATTCTTTAACAGCTTTTATTGCACCCTTTGCTAGAGTGTAACCGAAACCTGTTAACGGAACAGTAGCACCTGCACCTGCAAAATCTACTAAATATTGATAAATTCCAAGACCTCCTAAAATAGTACCAGTTGTTACAAATAAAACTAAAATTCGAGCAGATGTAAGTTTTGTTTTATCAATTAATATTTGACCGATTACACATATAAGTCCACCAGTTACAAAACATTTAAGTAATGATATCCAATCTATATTTTGAATAAAATCCATATTACACCTCCTAAATTTCAATACTAATTGCATGTGCAATGCCTGGTATTGATTCTCCTTGCTGAGAAGAAGTAGAATTCATTAAAGCACCTGTAGCAATTAATAAAAGTCTTTTCATTTTTTTATCTTTTAGCTGTTTAAAAAAGTAACCAGAGAAAACAGTTGCACAACATCCGCATCCACTACCTCCAGCATGAGTATCCTGTTTTTCTTTATCGAAAATTAAAACACCACAATCATTATAAACAGATTTTATATTGTATCCGTTCTTTTTGAGCAAGTTCAGTTAAAATATCTTTTCCAACATATCCAAGATCTCCGGTAATGATTGCATCATAATAATTAGGATTTCTTCCAGTATCTTTTAAATGACAAATTAAAGTATCTAAAGCAGCAGGAGCCATAGCAGCACCCATATTATTTGCATCTTTAATACCCATATCTACAATTTTTCCAGTAGTAATATGTGTTATATATGGACCATTACCAGATTTGGAAATAACAGCAGCTCCTGCACCAGTGACAGTCCATTGTGATGTAGGAGGACGTTGATTCCCTAATTCTAAAGGGAATCTAAATTGCTTTTCAGCACTACAAAAATGACTAGAGGCTGCACATAAAGTATGTTCAGCACATGATTCAGTCATAATAGCACTTAAACTTAATCCTTCTACAAAAGTAGAACAAGCACCAAAAATTCCTAAAAAAGGAATATTGAGACCCCTTAATCCGAAACTAGAAGAAATACATTGATTAAGTAAATCTCCAGCAAAACAGTATTCAATAGAGTTTGAAGAAAATCCTGATTTAGAAATTGCCATATTTACTGTTTCTTTAATAATTTTACTTTCTGATTTCTCCCAACTTTTTTCGCCCCAGAATTCATCATCTAAACATTCATCGAAATATTTTGCAAGAGGACCTTTAGATTCTTTTGGGCCTACAATAGATGCAACTTCAGAAATTGAAGGAGGACAATCAAATTTAATGGTTTGTTTTCCTATTTTTTTCATAATAAATTTACCTTTCTAAGATTATACTAAAGTAATTGATTGAGTGTTAAAAATTAAATAAATGATTCCAACTATAATTGAGGTAGATATTCCAAAGACTAAAACAGGTCCTGCGACTGTAAACATTTTTCCTCCAACTCCCATGATATAGCCTTCAGATTTATATTCCATAGCAGGAGACACTATAGAATTAGCAAATCCTGTAATTGGAACTAAAGAGCCAGCCCCAGCAAATTTTCCGATTTTATTAAAAATATTTAAACCTGTTAAAAATGCACTAAGAGCAATTAAAATAATTGAAACTATTGTGCCAGAAATTTCTTGCGAAATTCCCCTAGATTTGCAGATACTCATAATAATTTGACCTATTGAACATATAAGACCACCTACCCAAAATGCATTAAAACAATTTTTAATAATAGGAGAGTTAGGTGATTTTTTATTAACAAAATCTTGATAATCTTTTTTTGAATCGAGTGGGTTCATAAAAACCTCCTTATACTTGTTTTTTTATTAATATGTGCAAAAAAATTTTTTTTATTCTATAAAGACTTAATGTTACGAAAATATTACAAAAATATTACAAAAATATTTCAAACAAAACAATTAGATTACATTTGGTGAAAAACTATTGACTTTTTGTCTAAAAAAGATAAAATAAAATTAAGTGTATTTATTTTACAAGGAGGAAAAGATGCCAAGCTATTTAGGGTTGTATATTGAAGAGAATTTAATAAAATACGCAAAAGTTTCAAAAGAAAAAGACAATATCAAAGTAGATTCTTTTGGCATGAAATTTTATACAGATATTGACAAAACTATAAAACAAATTGTAGAAGAAACATATAGTTTTAAAACCCCAATAAGTATCAACTTAACAGAGGAAACATATCAATATTTCAATATGTTTTCTTTATTAAATAAGAAAGACTTAGAAAAAGCAATAAAACTTGAGTTTGAAACTTATTGTGCAGAAAAAGGATATAATTCTAATTCATTAGAGACAAGATATGTAATAGTTAATAATACGGAAAATAAAGAAAAAATAAAAGTCATACATATTAGTGACAATAAGATTGAATTAAATAAAGCAAAGCAAAGATTAGATGGATATAGATTAAGTACAATTTCACCTATATCAATGACTATACCAAATTTAATAAATTTTCAAGATAAAGAAAATTCTTTAATAGTAAATATAGAAGATATTACTACAATTACAACAGTCATTAATCAAAATATATATGAAATTAATAAACTAGACGAAGGTAGTAAAGAAATATTAGAAAAAATTAATTTGAAAGAGAATTCTTATTCAAAAGCATATGAAATTTGTCAAAATACAACCATATATACTGCAGATGTACAAGATTTTTCACAAGAACAAACAAGATATTTAGAAGACATAATGCCTACATTATACAATATAGTGGGAAATGTACAAAAAATAATAAATGAATGCCCTGAAAAGATTTCTAAAGTATATATTACAGGAACTTTATCTTGTATAAACAATATAGATTTATATTTTGAAGAATACTTAGGTAAAGTAAAGTGCGAAATATTAAAACCTTATTTTCTTCAAAATATGACAAAAGAAGTTAATATTAAAGATTATATTGAAGTTAATAGTGCAATATCACTAGCTCTACAGGGATTGCAAATGGGAATACAAGGAATAAACTTTAAACAACAACAACTAGGTGAAAGTTTCTTAAAATTAAATTTGAATTTAACTAGTGGAGATAAAAAAAATAAAGCGAATAAAAAAAGCAACAATAATTTTGAATTAAACGATTTGGTAGATAAATTTTCTATAAAAGAAATGAGTCTCATAAGAACAAGTATATCTTTATTGATATTTATAATAATATATTCTGGATTTTCAATATTATTAGTAAATCAAATTAAAAAAAAAGAAGATGAAGTAAATAGTACAATAACTAAAATTAATGCACAAATTTCAAGAGTTAATAATGATACTACAACATTAAATTCAATGACAACAAAATATACAACATTAATAACAGATTTGCAAGAAGTAAATGAAAAAATAAGTGATATAAATAAGAGTAAGAATTTGATACCAAATTTATTAAACCAGATAATGAATGTAATCGATTCAAGTGTTCAAATAACATCTATAGAAAATACTACAGATAGACATATTGTAATAAAGGCTCAATCAACAAAATATCCAGGATTAGGATATTTTAAAACAAAATTACAAACACAAAATATACTTACAAATGTTGTTTCTGGAAGTGGTACAAAACAAAATGATGTAATAACTGTTACGATAGAAGGTGATTTACCATGAGAAAGATATTATTAGGTATAGTAGCTATATTTTTACTATGTTTTGCAGTTTATATAGCAATATATGGTTTTAATTTAGGAAAAATAGAAATAAAAAGCATATCAGCAATAAAAGAAGAAAACGCTAAATTAGAAAAAAAAATTACAAACGCTTCAAAACTAAGAAATACAGATTATGCTCAAAGTTTAACATCATTGGAAAATGCATATAAAAAACTTATGACAGAAAAAGAAAATTATGAACAAATGTTAGCTCTTGGGGTAGACGAAAACGGTGAAACATTAAATAAAATAGCTGAATATGAGATAGAGAAATTATGGGTAACATTAGGAAATTATGCAAAAAAAGAAGGCGTTGATTGGAAAATGGATGTTACAAGTAATAATAATATAAGCAAAACTTATGATTTGAATTTTACTGTAACAGGAGGATATATACAAATAATTGATTTTCTATATGATATGGAAAGAGATACAACATTAGTCTTTAAAATAGAAAATTTCAAAATGGTACCTGGTTCAAGTACAGATCAATTAGTAGCAACATTTACTTGTAAAGATATAAAAATTAATATTTCTGAAAATTCAAATACAACATCAAATACTGAAAATACAGATACAAATCTTGAACCAAATTCAAATGCAAATGCAAACGAAAATACAAATACAACAACAAATACGAACACAACAGCAAATACAAACACAAAAAGTAATACAAATTCTACAGATGAAAATGATTAATATGGAAAGGAGTAGTAAATATGGGGAAGATAGTTTTTAGAGAAACAATAATAGCACTTCTAGTTTCTATAGCAGTATTATTGATTTTAAGTGTAGTACTATATAATTATATGCCATCAAATAAAGTCATACCAGAAACAGTTGAATATACTCCAACTAAAGAAATACAAGAACAATTAAGCTCAGCAGTAGAAGATACTTCAAAAGAAGTAATAGTAACATATGAAGTTACAGCAAATGACTTAAATAATTTTGAAAAAACAAATGAATATAATCCAGGAAAAGCTAATCCTTTTGCAGCAGCTTCTGAGTCATCAACAGAGGATACAACAGGAAATAGTACTGGAGAAACAACAACAGATTCAACAGATAGTAATAGTAACAATCAAGGTGGAGGACATATTTTTGAAAATGGATCTGATAGTAAATAAGGTTATATTTAAATTTTAAATATATACAAAAAATTCCAAAGAAAAGGGGGGACAGATTTATAATTATAGACTAAAGATAAAATGATGAAAATCATCAAATAAAATAGTTATTAAAATTAAAAAATAAATAAAAAAAGAAAGGAAGAGATTTTATTATGAAAAATCAAAAAGGTATAACACTAATAGCATTAGTTGTTACAATTGTAGTATTATTAATTTTAGCAGGAACATCAATAGCGATGTTATCAGGAGAAAATGGAATTATAACTCAAGCAAAAGAAGCACAAGTTGCAAATGTAGAAGGAGATGTTGTTGAAAAAATTGATATGGCATATAACAC
>CALXJW010000090.1 GCA_944388725.1 uncultured Clostridia bacterium
CTACAACTTAGATAGCTGTAACGATATAAGTTTGGTTGCGGGGGTAAGACTCGAACTTACGACCTTCGGGTTATGAGGACAGAAAGTTTTTTAAGGAAAGCCTTTATTTTCCCTTTATGACATTTTAAAGCTCCATTTAGTTCATATTTATATTAGTTAAATAATCTTCTAATCTATTCATTTGGGATAGTTTAACTTGTCCTAAAATATGAACATATATATCTGCTGTAATACTATAACTAGCATGGTCTAATATTTCTTGCAATCCCCTTAAATCAATTCCTGCTTCTATAGATGTTGTAGTAAATGTATGTCTAAGTTCATGAATTCCTACTTTTCTAAAATTATTACTTTTGCATATTTCTTGACAAGTTTTTCTTAAATATTCAGATGTTATTTGATGATTACATTTTGTTTTAAATATAAAATCATCATCTTTAATTTCTTCTCCTAATTCAGCAAGTTCTTCTCTCTCTGGTTGTATTTTTTTGCTTGTACTCTTTTAAAACTCTTACTACTTTATCTAGCATTGGTACAATTCTATAACTATTTCCTGTTTATTGTATTTCTTAATCTAATTCCTAATAATATTCCATATTTCCAAAAAATATCCTATCATTAAAGTTATTAATCTATCCAAGTATTTAATTTTATAAGCTCACATTTAAAGTTTAATTTCTTGTTCATTTGCATTGCTAATTAAAAATAAAATATTTCTTCAAATTTTTTATCTAAAGCTATGCAGATAGCAAAAGCTAATTTTGCAGTTGGTTGAAATTGACCTCTTTCTATTGAACTAATAGTATTTCTTGATACTCCAACCATATCTGCTAATTCTTGTTGAGAAATTTTTTTCTCATTTCTTATTTCTTTTAGTCTATTTTTCAATACCAATTCTTCTTTCATTGCTTATCTCCCCTTATAAATTAATATCTATTATGAAACTATTGCCCATTAAAAAATTAATCAAGCAGAAAGCAAATAATATTCCAAAAATTATAACAAAAGATATATTATTAAAATTTTTATTATACTTTACTTTTCCAATAAATTCACCAAAAATCCCGCCGAAAATTAATGTAAAAAATCCTAATATATCTGTTTTTCTAACTACACTTGCAATAATAAGTATTAAAAGTGTCATACATGTTACAATTGTTGCATAAAGTTCTGATTTACAATCAATAAATTTTTCTCTTTCATCCTTTCTTTTATTATCAATTTTAATTCTTTTCATTATTTCTTCTTTGTCCATATTTTTACTCCTTTCAAAATGACAAGTTTACTTGTTTTTATTATACTACTGCAAAGCTTACTCGTCAAGATTTTGAAAGAATTTTTAATTATTTTTACTACATATATACCAAAATAGCTGATAATTTCAACCACCTATATATAGGTGTAAGTTATCTCGCAGTTTAAATGAATCTATTTTCGCCAAACTGTATAACTTTACTTTCTTTCAAATCTATAATTTCATTATAATCATTTACTAATCTACCATCAATTCTTACTCCGTTGCCTATAATCATTCTTTTGGCTTCTGATTTAGAATTAGCAAACCCAACTATAACTAATAAATTACATATATTCAAACTATCTTCGTTTATTTTGATTTGTTCAATATTATCTGGTATATTACTCTCAAATTTACCAAAAGTGTACACAACAAATTTACTATTTTAGATATCCTTCATTGTAAATTTTAGATTTTTAAAATATTTTTCAGCTGATTTTATCTTTCCAGTATTATGCGTTACAAAAATAATTTCTTCTTTCATTATTCCCCTATATATTATTTTACATAGTAATCACATCATATTTTTCCATATATTCCCAATTATTTTGTCAATTTTTCTTTAGTAGCAATTAAACATATCTCCATTACAAACTCATTAATATAATTTCTTAAAGTACCTCTAGCTATTAGTAACATTTCTAATATTGTAAATTCAGGTAATTTGCATAAGTATTTATATTGCATTGCTTCTAACTTTACATTATCCTCTGCAATTTCTTCAAATACAAAATTTATCACCTCTTTCCATTTTTTAAGTTCTGCTATTTGGTTATCTATACTAATATTTTTAATAACTTGTGCCTCAACTATATTACTTATTTTATTTTTAATTTTAATAGAAGAATTTATATCTTTTCCATTATTTGTTTCTTTTTTATTTTCTAGATTCTCAATCATAGTATCTATTACTGGATAAATTTTTAATTTCTTTCTCACAATACTTCTAACTTTATTTATTTTCATCCTTACCTCCAAACTTTAAGCCACTTGCTAATTACAAGTGACTACTCCATTTCCATATCATCTTCTTCAGTATTTGATTCCAAAATTTTATTATTCTCATACAGACTTTCTAAAAATTCTGTTGGATATTCTCTTTGTTCATATTTATTATAATTATTTGTTTTGGTTTTACTTTTATTTTTTCTTTCTTCTAATTCTTCAACTCTAATAATTACCCATCTTTTTATTGTTGCATAATCGCTATCATATTCCACTCCTTTTGATTTTTTGTACAAAGATAATTCTTCAATACATTTTTTAGTTTTATTTTCTCCATATTCTTCAATTAATTGTTTATATTCATAATCATATAAAAATACATTTTCATTAAATTTTTCTTTAATTACTGTGTGTGTATTTATATTATTATCTATTATAATATTATCTTTGACTTTTTCATCAATACCCTCTTGATTGTTTAATCTATAGGGTATTGATTATTTAGTCTATAGGGTACATCATTAGGAAATATTCTCCTACATATTATCTCTTTCTTTTCGTTTCTCATTATATCTAAAAATACATAATTATTTCTTCTCAAATTAGTTAACCATCTTGAAACAGTCACAGAATCTACTCCTAATTTTTCTCCTAAATATTTATTTGAAGCATAACAATATCCCTCTTTATTTGATAAGGCAGTTACTAAAGCATATAATAACTTTTCATTAGCTTTTAATTTTTCATTAAATAAAACAGTGGCAGGAATAACTGCATAATATCCTATTCTTTGATTTTCTTCATTCTCTTTCACAATACCTATCACTCTCCTTGCCTACTATAATACAGGCATATAATATTAAGCTTACATTAGCTCCAATTATTAATCCTATTATTGCACCTATCCAAAACATATTTAATACCTCCATATTTAAACCAAATTTCTTATTTTTGCATTTTTATAAACAAACTTAATTAACTTGTCCTTTATTATTTTTTGTTTCTTAAAATCTAATTTAAGGCTTTCTTCAATCTCATCTTTAGATTTCTTCTCTAAATATTTTCGATTTATAAAATAATAATATTTAGGATATTTTTGAAACAAAAAAACAAGTACCTTTTTTATTAGTACTTGCCACTTCTTAAACTCTATTATTTTCTTATTTTCCACTATCTTAATAACTTGATTTTCTAAAGTATTATTGCATATTGTTATTCCTTTTCTCCATGCATTTCCACTTACATTAATATTACTTATTAACCCCTCTTTTATCTCATTAATTAGCTTATCTATATTATTGTAATTATATAAATAATACTCTATCTTTTTATATTCAATTTTGTTCATACTTTCCTATTCCTCCTTCTAGTAATTTTTCTAGTTTAAGAAATAGGTAATCTTCATCTATTTCATACATATTATTTCTAACAAAATTTATTATTATATTTTTTATGTAATTGTCATTATATAGTTCAATTTCATTTATATAATTTCTTAATTCTTCCTTATCAAATACTAATAGTGAATTACATATAATTTTAACTTTATCTTCAGCATTATAAATTGCAATTTCAATTTCTTCTAGTATTTGTTCAAATAATTCTAGCATATTATTTAGTTCTTCTCTTTGTGTTATTCCATCTTACAACATTCTAAGCCATTCTATAAAGTAATAATCCTCAACATACTCATCATATTCTTCACATATTTTTTCTAATTTATATTCCATTCTTTTTAATCTTGTAATTTTATTTATTTCATTAATTAATTTATCAATTTTCCCTTTATACATATAAAACCTCAAAAAAAATAATCTCAAATACCTTGAGATTACTTAGTATATTTCACTTCACTTTAATGTTATTTCTTTCCCTTTATTTTCCCTTTATGAAACGATTTTTAATGATTTTTAACGGTTTTAAATGTACTTAAATGGATTTCTTCAAAATTATAAAAATCCCTATTTTTCAACGAAAGCGGGACTTTTCAACGGTTACAGAAGGTAGTCAAAAACCTACCATCCCCGGGTTATGAGTAAAGCTCATAAAGTATTGGTAAATCTGGTTTTGAACTGTATTTGTTGGTATATTTGGTGTGCCCAATTTTTTGACTTTGTAAATTTATGTGATTTTGGGTTATTTTTGGTCAGCTGTGTGCCCATTTTGAGCCCAATTTGCTTAGACTGTTAAAACTTGCTTTCTACAGTCTAAGTATGCAAAATTTTTGAAGAAAATTTTGTAATTCATTTAGATTTATGGAGGTTTTGATTATGAATAGAAAATGTTTTTGTTGTTTTAATAATATGAATACAAATAATGAGGATAATAAATTATTAAGAGATTGGCTGGATTTTAGATTTGAAAAATTAGAATCTAATTTAACTGACGAAGATAAAAAACATGCTCTTAATTATGATACTTTTTGCGAAAAGATTCTTGATATTATTCCAGACAAGGACTCTGATTATGTTTCTGATATTCTTGATGATTTTAGGGAAGAACTTCTAAATCATTGTGTTTATTGGAATGAGAAGTATTATATGACTGGAATTAATGATATTATTAAATTTATTACTAATGCTTTAAATTCATAACATATAAAATAAAGTGGGCAATCTAAATTTTCATTGTCCACTTTAAAATATTTTATGTTTCTTCTATAATCTCATATCCAGCAATCTTATATCCTTTTATTCTTTTAAAATACATTTTTTCTAAAACATTCATATTATCCAAATAATCATAAACAATTACTTTACTTTTATCTTCATGTTCTCGGTGAAGTCTTCCTACATATTG
>CALXJW010000091.1 GCA_944388725.1 uncultured Clostridia bacterium
GCACCTTGATATTCAACATCTTTTTTTATTAAAGATTCTTCATCAACTTTTCCTATTTCTAATAATCTATGTAATGTACTTGCTTCTTCTCCTGTTGTTTCTGTCATTCTTTTTGCAGCTCGTCCAGTTGGAGCACATAAAACTATTTTATATTTTTTTGTTTTATATATTTCTATTATGCTTTTAATTATTGTTGTTTTTCCTGTTCCTGGTCCTCCTGTAATTATTGTTACATTATTATCATTAATAGCTCTTATGGCTTCTTTTTGCTTATCTGATAATATTATATCCGTTTTTTCTTCTACTAATTTTAATTCTTTTTCTATATTTGCAACTTTTTTTGTGTTTCTAGCATCTTTTAGTCTCATAATTCCTCGCGCAATTTCTTCTTCTGTTTTGTAATAATTATATAAATATATCCATTCTTCTTCATTTCTATTTTCTACTACTATTTCATTATTTACTTTTAAATTTATAATACTATTTTCTATTATTGCTTCACTTACATCTAATAATTGTTTTACATATTCTATTAAATTACTTTTTAATGTACAACAATGTCCATTATAAGTTATTTTTATTAAAGCATATTTAATTCCGCTTTTTACTCTTTTATCATTTTGTTTTTCTACTCCCAACTCAATTGCCATTTTGTCAATTTGTTTAAAATCTATTCCTCTTATTATATCTATTAAAATATATGGATTTGCCTCTATTTCTGCTATTGCATTTATTCCTAATACATTATAAACTTTTTTTGCACTTTCTACACCTATTCCAAATCTTTCTAGAAATCCAACTATTTGCCAAACTTCCCAATTTTCTATAAAACTTTTAGAGATTTCTATTGCTTTTTCTCTAGTTATTCCTTTTATTTGTGCTAATTTCTGTGGTTCAAATTTTAATACGTGTATAGTTTCTTCTCTAAATCTCTCTACAATTTTACTTGCTGTTACTGGTCCTACTCCTTTTATATTGCAATTAGCCAAATATGCTTCTAATGCTTCTGATGTTTTAGGCATTAGTTTTTCAAATGTTTCTACTTTGAATTGCTCTCCATATTCTTTATGTTCTACAAATTTACCAACTAATTTTAATGAATCTCCTTTATTTATAAATGGTAAATACCCTACTATTGTTATTTGATATTCTTCTGTTTCTAGTATTCCTATTGTGTAACTATTTACTTCATTTTGATATATAATTTCAGATAATATTCCTTCTATTTCTTCCAAGTTTTGTCCTCTTTTCTCTATTTGTTTGTAATATAGTTTATCACAGAATTTAAGTACTTTCAATGCTTTAATTATCAATTTCTTCTATATTATCTATTATGTTTTTACATTCTTTCCAAGTAGTAGTTTTTATGTTTGAATTATCAATTGCTATTTTATCTATTATTTCTTTTGTTTTATCTGTTGAATCTAAATCTGCAATAATAATATCTTTTATATTTTCTTCTTTTCCATATAAAATTCTAAATAAAGTTGTTCTTAAAAAGCCTTCTATTTTTTCTTCTTGATTTTTTACAGCAATTATTAAATATATTCCATCTGCTTTTAAATTTGTATATGTACACATATATATAATTTGTTTTATTAATTCAAATAAGCCATAAAGAGCAAATGTCCAAAGTATTGAATTTATTATAAAATTCTCCATACTTCTTCCTCCTTATGGCTATTATATGTTTATTTATTTTTTGTGTTACTTTTTATTTTAATTCTATTATTTTTTCCCATGGTAATTCATTTTTTCCAAAATGTCCATAATTTGTTGTTTTTGTAAAAATAGGTTCTTGTAAATGTAAATATTTAATAATTCCATTTGGTGTTAAATCAAAGTTTCTTTTAATTATTTCTATTATTGTTTCTTCTGAAATAGTATTGGTTCCAAAAGTATCTACATATACAGACATTGGTTCTTCCATTCCTATTGCATATGCTACTTGTATTTCGCATTTTTTTGCATATCCATTTGCAACAATATTTTTTGCAATATGTCTTAACATATATGCTGCACTTCTATCTACTTTTGTAGCATCTTTTCCTGAAAAAGCTCCTCCTCCATGACGTGCATATCCACCATATGTGTCTACTATTATTTTTCTTCCTGTTAATCCTGTATCACCTAATGGACCACCAATTACAAATCTTCCTGTTGGATTTATATAATATTTTGTTTCGTTATCTAAATATTTTGCTGGAATTACCTCTTTTATTACTTTTTCAGTTAAATCTTTTTTTAATATTTGCATATCAATTTCTTCATTATGTTGTGTTGATATTAATATTGTATCTATTCTTTTAACTTTTCCATCTTCATATTCTACTGTTACTTGTGTTTTTCCATCTGGTCTTAAATATGGTAATATTCCTGTTTTTCTAACTTCTGTTAATCTTTTAGCTAATTTGTGTGCCATTGATATTGCAAATGGCATATATTCTTCTGTTTCATCACAGGCATATCCGAACATTATACCTTGATCTCCTGCACCACCAATGTCTACTCCTTGTGCTATATCAGAACTTTGTTTTGTTATATTTATATCTATTTTACATGTTCTATAATCAATGTCTAATTCGCTATTATCATATCCTATTTCTTTTATTCTATCTCTTACTATTTGTTCTATATCTAATTTTGCATTTGTTGTTATTTGTCCTGCTATTGTTATTTGGTTTGCTGATGCAAATGTTTCTACAGCTACTCTTGAATTTTTATCTTGTTTTAATGCTTCATCTAATATTGTATCTGAAATGTAATCACATAATTTGTCTGGATGTCCTTCTGTTACACTTTCAGATGTAAAAAAATATTTTTTCATATATATTGCTCCTCTCATTATTACATTTTTTTGTTTAAGGAGTGTCCCCTTTGTGCATTTTGCACTTTAAGGACTGTCCCTTTTGTGCATTTTTATGTAAAATAAAAAACTCTTGCTTTCGCTAAGAGTCTTTTATAATAAAATCATCACTCAAAGCATCTGCTTTGCCGGTATTAGCACCTTGTCTTACGATAGGTTGCTGTGGGATTAACGAGCCGTTCTCTACTCCACTCTTGATAATATATTTAATTTTATTTTTTTATTAAACAAGTTGTAATATAGCTACTTCAGCCCCATCGCCTCTACGTGGTCCAGCTTTAACTATTCTTGTATATCCTCCAACTCTTGATTCGTATTTTGGAGCGATTTCGTTAAATAGTTTTCCTATTAAATCTATATTATTTCCTTTGCTATCTTTTACTTTGTTTAATTTTGTCATCATTTTTCTTCTTGCATTTAATCTTGATGGCATATCTTTTTGTCTTTTTTCAGTTGTTTCTTCTTTAACAACTTTTAAATATTCTTTTCCGTTTTTGCTTTTTGTTAATTCTGTAACTTTGTTACCTTTAGAATCTAATTTTGCTTTTACTACTTTTACATCTACCATTTCAAAGTTATCTTTTTCTTTGATTGCTAATGCTATTATACTATCAGCTATAGCTTTTACTTCTTTTGCTCTAGCTTCTGTTGTTTCAACTTTTCCATTTAATATTAAATCTGTTGTTAAAGTCTTTAACATTGCCATTCTGATATCAGTAGTTCTACCTAATTTTCTATTTATAGCCAATTTTTTTCACCTCTTCTTATTTTTTTGATTTATATAACAATTAATCATCTTCTTCTGCAAAATCTAATCCTAATGAATGTAATTTGGCAATTACTTCATCTAAAGATTTCTTGCCTAAATTTCTAACTTTCATCATATCGCTTTCAGATTTATTTGTTAAATCTTCAACTGTAGCAATACCAGCTCTTTTTAAACAATTAAATGATCTTACTGATAATTCTAAATCTTCTATTGAAGTCTCTAAAACTTTTTCTTTTTTAGATTCTTCTTTTTCAATCATTACTTGTGTATTTTTTGTTGCTTCTGATAAATCTATAAATAATTCTAGATGTCCAGTCATAACCTTTGCTGCTAAACTTAATGCTTCATGAGCTTTTAAACTTCCATCTGTCCATACTTCTATAATTAATTTATCATAATCAACCATTTGCCCTACTCTAGTGTTTTTTACTTGATAATTTACTTTTTTTACTGGTGTATAAATTGAATCTATTGGAAGCACAGATATGTCTTGGTTTGGTTTTTTATTTTTTTCTGAAGGCGAATATCCTCTTCCCATATCTGCTGTTAATTCCATTATTAATTGTCCACCTTCAGATACAGTTGCTATATGCAAATCAGGATTTAATATTTCTACAGTTCCATCTGTTATGATATCTGCAGCAGTAACTTCTCCTTCACCTTTAAAGTTAATTCTCATAACTTTTTCTTCATTTTCGGCAAATTTTAGTCTAACATTTTTCAAGTTAACTATAATTTCTGGTACATCTTCTACAACATTTGGTATGCTTGAAAATTCATGTAATACACCTTCTATTTTAACACTTGTAATAGCACAGCCTGTTAATGAAGACAGTAATATTCTTCTTAATGAGTTTCCTATTGTTACTCCATATCCTCTTTCTAATGGTTCGCATACAAATTTTGCATAATTATTTGTGTTATCAACCTCTAGACATTCAATATTTGGCTTTTCAAATTCTATCATTTCTACCTCCTAATTTTTTTACAAACTATTTAGAGTAAAGCTCTACTATTAAATGTTCTTCAACTGGAATATCAACATCTTCTCTTGATGCTAATCTTACTACTTTACCACTTAAAGTTTCATTATTTAATTCTAACCAAGCTGGAACTGGTCTAGCCGCATTTGTTTCAATGTTTGCTTTTATTGTTGCATTGTCTTTTTTGTTTTCTCTAACTGTTATAACATCTCCAGCTTTTACTAAATAAGATGGAATGTCAACTTTTTTACCATTAACATCAAATTGTCCATGGTTTACTAATTGTCTAGCTTGTGCTCTTGATGTTCCAAATCCTAATCTATATACTACATTATCTAATCTGCTTTCTAATATTTGTAATAAGTTTTCACCTGTTACACCTTTTTTATTAGAAGCCATTTCAAAATAT
>CALXJW010000092.1 GCA_944388725.1 uncultured Clostridia bacterium
ATTCACTTGCTTCTAATTCCGGTCTTGCCCAAGGTTTAAATCTTATTCTCATTTAACTTCTCCATTCTAATGAACAAAAGGGACAGTCCTTAAAGTGCAAAATGCACAAAAGGGACACTCCTTAATTTTCAATCACAATATTTTTTATATATTTTTTTTATATTTTCTTTTGTCAATGTTTTATCTAATCCATCTTTACTTACTTTTGTAAATATTTCTATTAAAAACTTATCAATTTGAGGATGTACTAATATTTTTTCTCTTTCTTTCATATAATAATTTATTTGTTCTTTAGGCCAATCGTTCCCATTGTATACAATACCTGCTGCCAATTTATCACATACCATCTCTGCTGCATATTTATATGGCATAATTATAGCCTTTCCCGGCAATGAATAATCTGTCCAATATTCAGGATGATGTTTATTTTTTCCTTTATGATGTAACCATGCTTTTGAATATCCATTTTTTGCTTTGCATACTATTATCGGACTTTTATGTCCATCATAATATTTTATACTTTCCCAAAATTCTTCTGGTGAAAATTTTGACCAATCATGCATAAATCCTCTCCAAGGTATTCCAACTTTACAACATAATTTAAAGACCACATATTTATGTTTTAATACCAATTTTATATGTTTGTATATATTTGATGCTTTCATTTTTCCTCCTATTATTGACTATTTAGCAATAAAATTGTATAATTTTTTTGTCGAAAAGTCAAGATATTAAGGAGTTTTTATGTTATTACAGTTTATAGTTCAAAATAATAATTATTCTAATATTAATCAAATTTTAAAACAAGAATTAAATATATCTTCAAGATTATTACAAAAATTAATTAATTCGAAACACATATATTTAAATAATAACATAGTTGATACACGCAATTCTGTTAAGTTAAATGATATTGTTTCTGTTAACTTAGATTTTGATGAAGAAAGTGAAAATATTATTCCTCAAAAAATGAATTTAAATATTGTTTATGAAGATGAATCATTTTTAATTATTAATAAACCTCCTCAAATTGCTATACATCCTTCTATTTCACATTATAATGACAGCCTTGCAAATGGTGTTAAATATTATTTTGATGAAATAAATCTTCATAGAAAGATCCGACCTGTTAACAGATTAGATTTTAATACGTCAGGTCTAGTTTTATTTGCTAAAAATCAATATATTCAAGAATGTCTTATTTCTCAAATGAAAAATCATACTTTTTGTAAAGAATATATTGCTGTTGTTTATGGAAAATTCAAAGAAAAATCTGGTATTATTAATTTACCTATTGCACGTAAAGAAAATAGTATTATTGAAAGATGTATTTCAGAAACAGGCCAACAAGCTATTACTCATTATGAAGTATTACAAGAATTTACAGATATTTCTGTTGTAAAATGTATTTTAGAAACTGGTAGAACACATCAAATTCGTTTACATATGTCTGCTATAGGTCATCCTTTAATTGGTGATTCTATGTATGGTATTACTTCTAATTTTATTGATAGACAAGCATTACATAGTAGTAAAATTTCTTTTATTCATCCTATTTCTAAAGAACATATGAGTTTTGAATGTAGCTTACCAGAAGACATTCAACGTTTATTGCACAATGGGGACAGTCCTTAAAGTGCAAAATGCACAAAAAAGAACGTCCCTAATGTGCAAAATGCTCAAAAGGGACACTCCTTTATTATATTTTAGCGTCCGCCTCCGCCTCCACCGGCCTCCGGCCTCCGCCGCCTCCACCTGAGAATCCTCCTCCTGCTCCGCTTCCTGAAGAACTTACAGCTGAGTAAACAGATGAATTTATACAGTTTCCTATATTTACAGAGTTCATTATATGTATATAAGAATATGTATACATTGCAGAATTCATATCCGTAATTTCCGGATAAATTACTTTTAATTGTTTCAACACCTTTTCTGATATTCCAAATGCTGTTGCAAATACTAAGTATTTTTCCCAAATAACTAAAGCTGGAACTTCTTTATCTTTAAGCAATGAAAAATCTTCCATATATTTTTTAAATGCTTTCCATTGTTCTTTTTCATCAATACCTTTTTGTGTAAATACATTTATTTTATGTGCAATCATCCCTGTTAATATAGCATTTACTGCAAATATAATTGCTACTGGAATAAGCACAATCGTAAAACATGCCATAGCTATATATATAGCGCATCTTGTTATATATTTATTATATTCTTTTTTGTTTTCTATTATAATATTTTCTCTTGTAATTTCTTCTTTCTCAATTATTTTTTCTATTCTTTCATCTAATTTTGTTATTTTTGAAGGTCTTTTTTCTAAGTATTTTGTTATGTTTTTTGTTGTTAATTCATTTTCTCCGTCTGCTACCTCTTTTAAGAATTCTAATGTTAATTTTTCATCTTCTTTTAATTCATTTATTTCTTTATTTAATATTTTTATCTTAACAATATTTTTCTTTATTTTTCCGTTTTCATCTATTAATTCTAAAGTTATATGTTTTCTTAAACATAAATCCAATATATTGGCAGAAAAACTCGCTGAAAATGTTTGAGAAATTCCATTTGACATCATATATAGTGCTTCTGCTGGAGTTGCATCTTCATATGGTAACTCTCTAAAATATTGCAATTTAGTTGTTGGTTTATATTTCTTTTCTAATTTATTTAGCTTTATTATATATTTAATAGTTTTTATAATAAAGAAAATAGCAATTATTATAGCAATCCCTATAATTATATATAATGTATTTTTTTGCATTTGTCTTCTTTCATTTGCTTCATTTGCCCATTTCGTTTCTTCTTCTATTACACTGTTTAAAATATCATAATTATAAGCTCTATTTGAAAATAATATCATTTCATTTGGAATTAAAGCTCTTACTTCTACATAATTCCCGCTAGAATAATTGTTTATTGTGAATTCTATTTTATTTAGTTCTGTTACATAAATTTCTCCATTTAAATCTTTTGTATGTCCCCAAACTTTGATATCTTCTTTATTATTAGCATTTTGTGGTAAAGTAATATTTCCAATTATTTTATTTGCATCTATTTCAAAATTATCTCCAACAAACTGCCAATATAATTGTGAATAATCATTATATTTTGCTATTGCGTCTTGTACAGTATAAGAAATTTGATATTTTCTTCTATCGGAAGAATTATCAAGTCCAACTCCCCATGCAATTTCAAATTCTCCTTTTGAATTTTCTAATGCATAGTAACAATCTTTTGTTACATGATACATTTCTTCATATATTTGTGTAAAATATTTTTCACCAGATGTAATTTCTGTTACATTTACATTCGTTATTTGAGAATATTTTGAATTATCAATCTTAAATGTTTTAAACAATGTATTAGTTTCTGATATATCTATATCCCATGTTTCTGTTACATCCATACTTCCATCCGTGTTTATTTGTGCATCAAATTTTAATTCGTTTAACTCTAAAGTTGCATTTACTTTAATTGTTCCCAATAATAAAATTAAAAATATTGCACAGAAAATAAAAATTATTTTTTTATTTTTCATATTACATCCCCTTTCTTTTTTTGATTTTAGCATATCATTTATTTTTATTCAATAAAATTTCAAAAATATCTAAACTTGATTTTAAAGAGTGTCCCTTTCGTGCATTTTGCACTTTAAGGACTGTCCCATCTGTGCATAAAAAAAGAACTTTAAGTTTTTTCTTAAAGCTCTTTTATAAGTAAATCTGTAAGCCGGGTTCTGTCATTTAAAATAGTCATTTATCTAGGACATATATTGCTATATGTCTCAAGCCACGCAATTTAGAAGATGCCGAGCAGGCTTATCCTTCTGCTTAGGTGTTGCTCCAGATGGGGTTTACACTGCCTGATATGTCACCATATCAGCGGTGAGCTCTTACCTCGCCTTTTCATCCTTACCTCTTATGAGGCGGTTATTTTCTGTTGCACTTTCCTTAAGGTTTCCCTCACTAGACGTTATCTAGCATCATTGCTCTATGGAGCCCGGACTTTCCTCTCGTAATTCCTTTCGAAATTTACCAGCGACTATTTAATTTACTCATTTTTATATTATAACATTTTTTTTATTTTTTGTAAATCCTTTTATGAGTTTTGCAAAATATTAACTGATAATTTATTAATAAGGAATATTATATGTATTTTTTATTTCAAGTCCTCTTCTGTAATCCATCCTTTTTCTATAGCACTATCAATTTCTTCCTTTTTCGTTTGTTCATCTGTAATATTATTAAGATATTGGATAAGTTCTTGTTTTCCATAATCATTAAATTCTTTTGAATTATAAAATGGGATAAATATAGCTAAAGCAATTGCAATAATTGTTAATATAATCAAAAAAACTAAAATTTTTAATTTGTTATTTTTTTCATTATTAAATTTACCTCCTTTTATTTCAAATAAAATTCGGTTTACTTTTTTGATATAATAAATATCATATAAATGAAACATAGCATAAATTAAAATATATAAAAGTAAATAAATTAATAATAGTAATTTTATATTTGATATGCAAATATATATAATAGAAAGAGTTACCCCTATAATTTTATAGAACAAAAATTCTATAAATATAAATATAAAACTAAATATAAAAAAACCAATTATAAAATTAAATAAATGATTACATATATAATGAATTTTAACCATAACTATATTCTCCTTTCATCTAAATAATTGTATATCTCTACCATTTTTCGCCTTGAGACAATTTCTTCCGAATCATCTATAAGTTTAACTATTATTTTTCCGTGTTGAATTCATATCAAAATATTTTATATTTTTTAAATTAACAATACAATGTTTTGATATTCGAATATAATTACTGTCTAATTTTTCAATTTCATATAATTTTTTGTTAATAATATATTTTT
>CALXJW010000093.1 GCA_944388725.1 uncultured Clostridia bacterium
ATACATCAACCATCTCTAAAGCTAGATAATTCAATGGATATAGACATTAGAAAAATTTTTTCATGTCTTTATCCTGGTAAATTTGGGGACGGTTCTATTTTTACCCTTTTGCAAGGGTAAAAATAGAACCGTCCCCAAATTACCTATTTTAAATAAATATTAGGATCTAAATATTCCCCATCTTTTAATAATTCAAAATGTATGTGACATTCCATACTTGATTCAAATGAAGCTGTATTTCCAACTGTTCCTATTGTTTGTGAAGCTGTAACCTCTTCACCTTCTACAACAAATTCAGCTGTAAGTAAATTTGAATAAACAGTTTCATATCCATCATCATGTTCTATTACTACTGTTAATCCATATCTAGGATCATTTACAATAGATTTTACTATACCATCAGCTGATGCTTTTACAACACTTGTTTTATCAGCTTTTATATCTATTCCCGGATGTGTTATCCATTCTTTTAATGTTTCTGAATATATTAAATTATCTTTTGCAAATTCTCCTATAATATCTCCCTCTACTGGTTTTACAAATGTAATTTCTTTTGGAGTTTCTGTTGTATTATTTTCAGTTTGTGTATTTTCTGTAACAGTATTTGTGTTTTCTTGTTGTACTTCTGATTTTTCTGAATCAATTGTGTTTGAATTTTCTTGTTTATTTTCTTCAACCTCTACATCTTTAGCTTCTTCCGTTGTCTGATTTTTATTCTCTTGTTCTTCAACTGTTTTTCCTATTTCTGTACTTGCACTTTCTGTATCATTTAAACTGTTTTCAGTTTCTGTTACTTGATTTTCTTCTACAACCTTACCAACATCTTCTGTTGATTCTGTATTTATTCTTGTACTTAAATACATTACAATTCCTATTGCAACTGCTAGAATTACAAATATAGCTGTACCAACATATAATAAAACTTTATCATTTTCAAAAATATTTTTTCCTCTTTTCATAAATTCCTCCTTGATTATATTATTAATAAAAGTATTTACTTTTTTTCAAAGATTATTCATTTAAAGAGAATTTACTTCAATAATTTCTACATCTGTATAAAAATGTTTTATTATTTCTTCATAATTTGAACCTGTTTTTGCTAACGCATCTGCTCCTGTTTGGCTCATTCCAACACCATGTCCATAACCTGTTACAGAAAACTTTATATTATCTCCTTCAATAATAAAAGTAAAATTTGTAGATTTTAATCCTAATATAGTTCTTGCTTCTGTTCCTGCCATTTCTATATTTCCAAACTTTATTGTTTTTACTCTAGAGCTTGTTGTGTACTCTATTATTTGTATACAATTTTCTTGAGAAAAATCTATTTCACATTCTGGATATTTTTCTTTAATTTTATTTATTAATTCTTCTTTTGAATAAACCACTTCTGAACTATATTGCGTATATCCTTCTTCTCCAGCTGTTTCTACAGACTTTAGATATGGATAATCAATTCCTCCCCAAATATTTAATGAACTTTCAGTTATACCACCACTATTCGCATGGAAAAATGCATTTATTGGTTCTCCATTATATGTTATTATTTTTCCACTTGTTGAATTTACTGCTTCCAATATTTTATTCCAATTACTTTCTGCTTCTTCTGCACTCCATTTTGCCATTCGTTCATCTTTACTAATCCATGCCTGACAACAATTAAAATTATCACAAATATCTGCATTTTCATGTTTTCCTGAATTATGTATTATTTGATAGATAGTATATGTTCTTGCTACTACTGCTTGTGCTTTTAATGCTTCTATTTCATAATTTGCTGGCATTTCACTTGAAACTACTCCATATAAGTATTCATCTATGTTTAATTCTTCTACTTGTCCAGATTCTTGATGTAATAATTTTATTGTTTTATATTTTTGATAATCATATTGTTCTTGTTGCTTAACAGTTTCTTCTGAATTTTCTTCTATATTAGAAATTGTTTCTTCCACATTTTCTTTCGGGGGTGATATTGTTAATAATGTAGGAATTATAAAAAATATAATTATAAATCCTAATAAATATATAAATATTTTTTTCACCATTTCTCCTCTTAACTTCCTGTTTCTAATTTTCTTCTCATATTATCTAAAACTTTTCTTTCTATTCTTGAAACTTGAACTTGCGTAATCCCCAATATTTTAGAGACTTGCATTTGTGTTTTTTGCTTATAGTATCTTAATAATATTATTTCTTTTTCTTGCTCCTTTAATTCATTTATTAAGTTTTTTAGAACTATTCTATTGGTTATTTCTGTTTGTTCATCTCTTCCTGTTGATATCTGTTCTAATATACTTATTGTTTTATCTGTTTTATTATCTCTATATTTTGCATCTTCTATGGAATCTACTGGGTTTGATGAATCTAATGCCATTGTTATTTCTTCTTTTGAAATCTTAAGTATTTTTGATATTTCTTCCAATTTAATTTCTCTACCATTCTTATTAAAATATTCCTTTTGTAATTCTAATATTTTTATATTTAATTCTTTTATACTTCTACTTACTTTTATTGGTCCATCATCTCTTATGAATCTTTTTATTTCTCCTAATATATAGGGTACAGCATATGTTGAAAGTCTTACTTCAAAATTCGTATCAAACCTTTGTATAGCTTTTATTAGTCCTATACACCCAATTTGATATAAATCTTCTATATCATAACCTCTCCCATTAAATCTTCTAACAATACTCCATACTAATCCATTGTTATCTTCTACCAATTTGGTCATATCATCTTTACTACCATTTTGAGCTTTTTCTATTATTTTAACATCATTTTCATACACTATTCCTCTCCCCTTAAGCTCATTGCAAAATCTTTTTCTTTGCAATTACTTTTTATTTTTTTCTTCATAGTAACTTTTGTTCCTAATCCTAATACAGACTCAACTTCTACTTCATCCATAAAGCTTTCCATTATTGTAAAACCCATTCCTGATCTTTCTAAATTAGCTTTAGTCGTATATAATGGTTGTTTTGCTATTTCTATATTTTCTATTCCTTTACCTGTATCTGATATTTCAATAAATACTTCATTTTTAATTATTTTACATACTACTTTTACAACTCCTAATTTTTCTTCATATCCATGTATTATTGAATTTGTTACTGCTTCTGATACTGCTGTTTTTATATCAGCTATTTCTTCTAATGTGGGATCTAATTGTGCTACAAAGGATGCTACTGCTATTCTTGCAAATGCTTCATTATTTGATTTGCTTAAAAATTCTATTTTCATTTCATTTTCATATATATTATTCATATTGAACCTCCTTGTTGGTATTTTTTATTTCTGGCATTATCCTTAAAATCCCGCTCATTTCAAATATTTTTCTTATTGTTGTATTTATATTAGAAATTTTCACTTTTCCTCCCAACATTGTTGCTAATTTATATCTCCCAATTAACAATCCTATTCCTGCACTATCCATAAAAGAAACATCACTAAAATCAAATATAATTTCTTTTGGCATATATCTTTCAATTTCATTGTCTAATTTCCTCCTTATCTTTTGTACACAACATTCATCTATATCCTCATTTATTTTAAAGGTTAGTTGCTTGTCCTCTTTTTTATAATCAATTTCCATTTTTTACCTCCTTTTTTATTTTCGTATTATATATCTCTTTACATTTTTTTCCAAGAGTGAATTATTAGAAGTTTTGTCGAATCTAAATAACTTTTCGACAAAAGTACAAAAAAAATCAATTTGTTAGATTTCTTGTCTAACAAACTGATTTTCCCCGTTGACGTTTTTATATTTTTTAACCAAGCCGCACTCTTTTAAGTAAAAAAATAAGGACTGTCCCCTTTGTGCATTTTGCACTTTAAGGACTGTCCCTTTTGTTCATTATTGATTACATCCGTTACAACCTGAGCAATTTCCGTTACATTCATCATCTTCTACAAATTCATATATATCTTCTTGAATGTATGATACTGATTTTTCAAGTTGTTCTATTCTTTTTTCAAGTTCTTTTATTTTTTCATTTAATTCTTTTTCTGTCATTTTAATTTTTGCACTTAAGTTTATTATTTCAGTGCATCCTCCTTTAAATTAAACTCTTTCCATATATTCACATGTACGTGTGTCTATTCTTAATATATCACCTATATTTATGAACATAGGAACTTGTAATTCTAATCCTGTTTCTAATTTTGCTGGTTTTCCAGATGTTGTTGTAGTATTTCCAGCAAATCCTGGTTCTGTATATGTTACTTCTAATTCTACAAATATTGGTGGTTCTACAGCAAATACTTTTCCTTTAAAAGAAAGTATTGTTACTTCCATATTTTCTTTTAAATATTTTAAACAATCTCCTAAATCGTCTTTGTTTAATGGTATTTGATCATATGTATTATTGTCCATAAAGTAATATAAATCTCCATCATTATATAAGTATTGCATTGTTTTCTTTTCTATTTCTGCTCCCGGATATTTGTCTGATGGGTTAAATGTTTTTTCTAAGACTGCTCCTGTTATTACGTTTTTTAATTTTGTTCTAACAAATGCTGCTCCTTTTCCTGGTTTAACGTGTTGGAATTCTACTACTCTAAAAACTCCTCCATCCATTTCAAATGTTGTTCCATTTCTAAAATCTCCTGCCATATATACTCCTGCCATATAAATTCTCCTTTCAATTTTCTTTACATAATTTTACATCTTTTTCTATTTTACTATATCTTTGTTAAAAAATCAAGTGTTTTTTAATATCTTCCAATTCAATCAGTAATACGATTAAATTTATAATTCATTATTTTTTAATCGGGAGTGCATTACACACTCCCGATTTTTTAGTTTTCTTTACTCTTAATTATT
>CALXJW010000094.1 GCA_944388725.1 uncultured Clostridia bacterium
AATTTTTGTCTAACATATTCATATAAGACTATTCCTGTAGCAACAGAAGCATTTAAACTTTCTGTTTTTCCAAGCATTGGTATTTTTATTTTTTCATCTGCCATATCTTGAATTTCCTTAGAAACTCCATTTCCTTCATTACCTATAACAATTATTTTCTTATTATAATTTATATCATATATTGTATTATCTGTTTGAAGTGATGTAACTATTAATTTAAAATGGTGTTTTTTTATGTTTTTTATTGTGTCTATTAGATTTTCTGATTCTATTATTTTTATTCTAAATATAGCTCCCATCGTTGATCTTACTACTTTAGGATTAAATGCATCTGCTGTTTCTTTTGATACTATTATTTGTTTTAATCCAATACTGTCTATTGTTCTTAGTATTGTTCCTAAATTTCCTGGATCTTGTATATCATCTAACATAACAATTAAATCCTGTGTATAATCTATTTCATCTTCTTTTGCTGTTTTTTCTACTATTGCCATTATTCCTTGTGGATTTGTTACTTGTGTTATTAAATTAAATATTTTTTCAGAAACATAAATACATTCATATTTTGCTATCTCTAATCTAATGTTTGTTGGCATTTCATACGTTTTAGTAGTGTCTTCGCATATTATTACTTTTTTTATTTTTGCTTTTTCTTTTACCGCTTCTTCTATTAAATTTGTTCCTTCTATTATAAATTCGTTACTTTCATCTCTATATTTTTTATCTTTTAATTTTCTTATATGTTTAACTAATTCATTATCTTTACTTGTAATTACTTGCATTTAACATTTTCCTTTCTTAAATATTTAAACTAGTAATTATTTATTTTTCAAATTCTCTTAAAAACTCTTTTGTTTCTTTTAATATATTTTTTTCGGAAGAATTTTCTAATCTTAATGTTATTTGTGGTTTAATTCCTTGAGTGAATTTTATTCTATTTTTATATTTTTTTACTAAATAATTTATATCTATTTCTTGTTTTCCTGTTTCAAATATAAATACTACAAATTCTTTTCTATTTTGTACTTTTCCAATATTGGCCTTTTTGCATAGCATCTTTATTCTTGCTATTTCTAATAGATTTTCTATTTCATTTGGCATATTCCCAAATCTATCTATCATTTCATCTATTACATTTTGTATATCTTCTTCATTTCTACATAATGCTATATTTTGATACATTTCTATTTTTTGACTTGAATCTGATATATATTCATCTGGAATATAACTTGTAACATCTAAATCTATTTGAACTTCTATTTCTGGTTTTACTTCTATTCCTTTCATTTCTTTTAGTACTTCATCTAATAACTTGCAATAAGTATCATATCCAACTTGTTCTAAATGTCCATGTTGAATCTCTCCAAGCAAGCTTCCTGCTCCTCTTATTTCTAAATCTCTCATTGCTATTTTAAATCCAGAACCAAATTCAGTAAATTCTTTTATTGCTTTTAATCTTTTATCTGCTACTTCTGATAATAGTTTGTCTCTTTTATAGGTTATATATGCATAACCTTGTCTTTCTGCTCTACCTACTCTACCTCTTATTTGATACAGCTGTGCTAATCCCATTCTGTCTGCATTTTCTATAATTATTGTGTTTGCATTTGGAATATCTATACCTGTTTCTAATATTGTTGTACATACTAATACATCTGTTTTTCCTTCTATAAATTCTTCCATTATATTTTCTATTTCTGTTCCTGTCATTCTTCCATGTGCATAAACAACTCTTGCTTCTGGCACTAAACTTGATATTTCATCTGCTTTTTGCATTATTTTTTCTACATTATTAAATAAATAAAATACTTGACCATTTCTTTCTAATTCTTTTGTTATTGCTTCTTTTATTACTTCTCTATCATACTCTAATACATATGTTTGAACAGGTTTTCTGTTATATGGTGGTTCATATATTACTGACATATCTCTTACACCAACTATTGACATATGTAATGTTCTTGGTATAGGTGTTGCTGTCATTGTTAAAACATCTATATTAGTTTTATATTGTTTTATTTTTTCTTTTGCTTTTACGCCAAATCTGTGTTCTTCATCTATTATTAATAATCCTAGGTCTTTAAATTGTATATCATTACTTAATATTCTATGTGTTCCTATAACGATATCTACTTCTCCAAGTTTAAGTTTTTTTATTATTTCATTTTGTTCTTTTTTTGTTTTAAATCTATTTAATACTTCTACTCTTACTGCAAAATTTGACATTCTTTCTTTAAATTCTTTATATTGTTGTTCTGCAAGTACTGTTGTTGGTGCTAAATATGCTACTTGTTTTCCGTCCATTACTGCTTTAAATGCTGCTCTTATTGCTACTTCTGTTTTTCCATATCCTACATCTCCGCATAGTAATCTATCCATTGGTTTGCTTTGTTCCATATCTTTTTTTACTTCTTCTATACATCTTAATTGATCATCTGTTTCTTGATATGGAAAACTTTCCTCAAATTGTGTTTGCCATGGTGTATCTTTAGAAAATGCATAGCCTTGTGCTTTTTCCCTTTTTGCATATAATTCAATTAATTCTTGTGCAACTTCTCTTAAATTCTTTTTTACTCTAGCTTTTGTGTTTAGCCATTCTTTGTTTCCTAGTTTGTTTACTTTAAGTCCGCCTTCATCTCCACCTATATATTTTCTAATACTATCTAATTGGTTTGTTGGAACATATAAAATATCATCACCATAATATTTTATTTTTATATAGTCTTTTGTTGTTCCATCTGCTGTTATTGTATTTACTCCTATAAATATTCCTATTCCATATGTTTGGTGTACTACATAATCCCCTATTTTTAAATCTGCAAATACTACTTTTTCTCCTTGTTTAAATGCTGAATTTTTATATGTTTTTCTTTTCTCTCCTTCTACTATGTCATCTGCAGATATAACAAGTTCATTTAAATCAAAACATTCAAAACCTGATGATAATTTTCCTACACTTACTGTTACTAAGCTTTCATTATTTTTTACAATTATTGTTTGATTTAATTTTTCCTCATATTTATTTATTATCTCTTTTTCATTTAACAAAGAACATATTTTTTTAGCTTTTTCTTTTGTTTCCGCTAATATATATATCTTCTTTTTTTCTTCTTGTGCTTTTAATAATTCTTTAAATAATATTTCTATTTCACTTTTATAAAATTTCTTTTCTTTATAAATCCATTTGTATTTTTCTGCTTGTACTTTTATTTCATCATCAAATTTTTCTACATATATTATTTGCTTTTTTTCTATTTTTTCTTCAAATTGTTCATAATTTAATAAATTTTTTAATGTATCTGGTGCAATTTTTTCTTTTTCTATTAATAATTGAATTATATTTTGTGAATCTTTATTTACATTTTCTAATCTTTGTTCTATTTTGTTTATTTCATCTAAAACAATTATATATTTATCATTAATATAATCTAATATTGTTTCTTGTTCATCATAAAATGCATTTAAATATCTATCAATTTTACTTATATAGTTTCCTGTTTTTATTGTTTCTATGTCTTGTTCTATTTGTTCTTGTACATTTTCAGGATAAATTGTATTTCTAATTTTATTTATAACATTTTCTAGATTTGTTTCTAATAAATATTCATGTGCTGGATATATTGTTATCTTTTCTATGTTTTCTGTGGATCTTTGACTTATAACATTAAAATATCTTATTGAATCTATTTCATCTCCCCAAAATTCTATTCTTATACCTATTTTTTCTGTTATTGATATATCTACAATTCCACCTCTTACACTAAATTGCCCTCTTCCATCTATCAAGTCATATCTTACATAGCCTAAATCAACTAATTTTTGTTTTAATTCTTCTAGATTATATTGATCCCCTATTTTAAATTTTAAAATATTTTTATATAATTCTTTTTTGCTTATCATTTTTTGCATTACTGCTTCTATTGTTGTAACTACAATATTAATTTTGTTTTCCTGTATTTTATTTAATGCTTCTATTCTTTCATATGGTAAGTCTTTGCTTTCTGCAATATAGTCATATGTTACTATTTCTTTTTTAGGCAAAAATATTACTTTATCTGTAAAATATTTTAAATCTTCTACTAATTTTTTTGCTTGCATTTCATTATATGTAATAATACATAGTGGCTTTTTTGCAAATTCTTTTGTCGCTGATATCATATGTGATATTCCAACGTCTGTTAAGCCCGATATAACTATCGGACTTTTTTTGTTCTCTATATTTTTTATATATTCACAAAATTTAGGATTTTTACCTAATTCTCCTATTATTGTATTCATTTTTTCATTCCTCTTTTTTCCTTAAAATTTGACATCTTTTTTAAATTTGTATATAATATATTTATTCTAATAGAATAAATTTTCCCCGAATTGGGGAGACGAAAGAAGGTATTCTTATATGTGTCCAACAAGTAAGCCCATGAAAACTTATGTTCTCGATGAGAGGGTAATTCAGGAGAGCATAAGCTTTCTCTGGGGAGGTCAGAAACTCCCAACAGGATTCATAAATTGTTTTTCTGATTTTTTGCATCGCAATTTTCAAGAAAACTTTAACGTTTTCTTTATTCTCAATCGGAGAAACAAAAAATTCATGAGTTTCTTAAAACAATCCCCGTACTTGGATTGCGGAAAAAAGCAAGTCATCTTCTCTCGTGGAATACTCAGTTGCTATTCGGACTACCATAGAGCCTTTTAAGCAGTTTGTGTATTCTGTAACCCATCGCCACTGTAGTGGCGGTGGGCTACATTTTTACTACTAATTTGTTGAATTTAGAATTAATATATGT
>CALXJW010000095.1 GCA_944388725.1 uncultured Clostridia bacterium
GAACCTGTATCTCCCATAAATACCTTGGCAGGATATATATTAAACATTAAAAATGCTAAAACCGCTCCTATTACTATAGCTCCAAATATTATTATCTCTTTTATACCCAATATTGTTGCAATTACTGTTAAACAAGTTATTATTATTGTACAAACGCTTGAAGATAATCCATCTATTCCATCTGTTAAATTTACAGCATTTGTTGTTGCTAATATTACTAGTATAGCAAATGGTATATATACCCAGATTGGTATTGTTATATATTGTTTTATAATAGGTATATATGTTTCTGTTCCTAAACTAATTCCTTTTTGTAAATATAATATAAATACAACAGATATTATTAATAGTCCAAGCATTTTTAAACTTGGCTTTAAACCTTTAGTATTTTTTAATACTAATTTTTTAAAATCATCTATAAATCCAATAACTCCAAAGCCTATTGTTAATCCTAACACTGGTAACAAATTATTAGCTAATTCTATATCTTTTGTTCTATAATAAACATATGATAATATTGTAATAATTATTATCCCCAGCATCATAATTATTCCCCCCATTGTTGGGGTTCCTTGTTTTTTTAGATGTGATTCTGGTCCATCATTTCTTTCTATTTGCCCTACTTTTAATTTTCTTAATATCGGTACAATAATCAGACCTAATACTAATGTTACAAAAAATGATAATAATAATATTTTTGTTTGAAAATCCATTTTTATCAACCTTTCTTTCGTTAAATTATCCTATTATTTCTTTTATTATTTTTCTTTCATCATAAGGTATTTTTTCTCCATTTATTTCTTGATATGTTTCATGTCCTTTGCCAGCAAGAACTATAATATCAATTTTATTTGCCATCTTTATTGCTTCTTTTATTGCTTCTGTTCTATCTACAACTATTTTATAATTTCCTTTTGACTTTTTAATTCCATCTTCAATATCTTTTATTATTTGTTCTGGATTTTCAGTTCTAGGATTATCTGTTGTTATAAATGTAAAATCAGCTATTCTACCTGATATTTCTCCCATTACTGGTCTTTTTCCTTTATCTCTGTCTCCACCACATCCAAATACTGATATTACTTTTCCTCTTGTATAACTTTTTACTGCTGACAATATATTTTGTAAACTTTCTGGTGAATGTGCATAATCAATCATTATAGGAATCTCTTTTTTATTATCTACCATTTCAGATCTTCCTGGCACTCGTATTTCCTTTAATATTTCTATGACTTTATCTGATGATATGCCTAATTTTTTTGCTACACATATTGCAGCTAATGAATTATATACACTAAATCTACCTGGTATACTTACTTTAACTCTTTCATTTTTATCTGATATTTTAACTCTAAAATCTACATATGAATTTGTAATTGTTATATCTTTTGCTAATACATCACAATAATTATCTATACCATATGTCATTATATTACTATTAGGAAACATTTTCGGAATTTTAGAAACATGTAAATCATCTACATTGATTATTCCGTTATCACACATTTTAAATAGTTTTAATTTTGACTCAAAATAATCTTGCATATCTGTATGTTCTTTTTCGCTAATATGGTCTTCTGAAAAATTTGTAAATATAACTAAATCAAATTTACAACCATCTACTCTATGTAATTTTAAACTTTGAGATGATACTTCCATTACAACATATTCCACACCTTCTTCTACCATTTGTGCAAAAGTCTTTTGTAACTCAAGGCTTTCTGGTGTTGTTCTACTGCTTTCTGCTATCATTTTTCCATTAATATATGTTGCAATTGTTCCAATTAGTCCTGTTTTATATCCTGTTTTTTCTAATAATTCTTTTATCATAAATGTTGTAGTTGTTTTTCCTTTTGTTCCAGTAACACCTATTAATTTAAATTTTCTTGATGGATTGTCATAAAAATTACAACTACATATTGCTAATGCTTCTCTTGTATCTTTGGTCATTATTAATGTAACATCTTTAGGTAATTTAATTGACTTTAAGTCACATCCTTCTTCTACTACAATTACAGTTGCACCAGCTTTTATTGCATCATTTACATATTTATGTCCATCTTCATTAAAGCCTTTTATGGCAATAAACATATAGTCTTTATTTATATTTTTTGAATTGCTGTCTATCCCTTTAACATCTACATCTAAGTTGCCTTTTGCTTTTAATCCATCTAACCCTGCTAAAATTCTTTTTAATTCCATAGTTTATATTATCTCCTTTATATCATAATTTTTTACATTATATAACTAAATTTTATTTTTGTATAGTAAAAATGAAAAAAAATCACTTAATTATATTTATTAAGTGATTTTATTTTTTATGATTTATTTTAAACATTCATTAAGCATCCATAATTTCTTTGAATAATTTTTTAGATAATCATCCATCATTGCTGATGTTTCATAATCAGATTTATTATCTGCTTCTTGTTTTATTTTTATTGCTTGCTTTTTTAAAGTTTCTAAATCTTTTATTATATTTTTTATTATTTCTAAACTTTTTATTTTTTCGTTTTGTGCTTCCTGTATTTCTGAATTTTGTAAAAAGTCTTTCATATTTGCTAATGGTTTATATCCTTTTGATAAAATATGTTCAGCAATTTCATCTATTTGTTCTCTCATTTCTTCATAATATTCTTCTAATTTTTCATGAGTAATAAAAAATCCTTTTCCTGTTACATACCAATGATAATTTTGTAATTTAACTGTCATTACTTCTAAATCTGATAAAAACATATTTAAATTTTTAATATTTTCTTCCATAATTATCCCTCTCCTTTGGCTTAATTATGTACCAAAAATTCCATTTTTATTCAAACTTATTTCCTTCTTCTACTTTATTTCCTCTTAAAAAATCTTGGATATTCATTTTTTTAGAATTTTCTCCTTGTATTTCTATTACTTTTATTATTCCATTTTGAGCTTTTATATATAATGCATCTTTAGCATTTGAATATAGTATTGTTCCATTTGTAGCATTATTATAATCTCCATTATTGGGTAATTGATTTACTACATCTACCTTCCAAAATTTTATTTTCTTTCCATTTAAATATGAATATGTCCCCATAAATGGATTTAATCCTCTAACAAGATTTTTTATTTCTTGTGCAGTTTTATTTTCCCAATCTATTTTAGACATTTCTTTATTAAGCATTGGTGCCATAGAAAATTCTTCTCCTTGTGGTATTCTTGGTGCTGTACCATTTTCTATTTGTTCTAATGTTTTTACTAGAAGTTTTGCCCCTATTTTAGATAGTCTTTCCCATACTTCTCCTGTTGTTTCATCATCACCAATTTCTGTTTCTTCTTTTAAAATCATATCTCCTGTGTCCATTCCCACATCCATATACATTGTTGTAATTCCAGTAACTTTATCTCCGTTTATTACTGCCCATTGTATTGGTGCAGCCCCTCTATATTTAGGCAATAATGATCCATGTACATTGATACATCCTAGTTTGGGTATTTCCAATATTTCTTGTGGAAGTATTTTTCCATATGCCACAACACATATTGCATCTGGTTTTAAATCTTTTATTTCTTGAATAAATTCTTCATTTTTTCTTACCTTTTCTGGTTGATAAATTTTTAGATTTTTAGATATTGCATATTCTTTTACAGGTGATTGTACTAGTTTCATTCCTCTTCCTTTTGGCTTGTCTGTATTGGTTACAACTGCTAGTATTTCATGTCCTTCATTATATATTGCTTCTAATGATTCTTTTGCAAAATCTGGTGTTCCCATAAAAACTATTTTCATTTTTTTCATCCTCTCTTATTTAGAAATCAGTTTTGCTATATTGGCAAAATCTTGAATTGATAAACTTTCTGCTCTTATATTTATATCAAGATTTAATTTATTTAAAACTTGTGTTCCTTCTTCTTTGTTTATAAATACTTTAGAATTAGTTAATGCATTTAATAGTGTTTTTCTTCTTTGCATAAATGCACTTTTTATTATCATAAACATTATTTTAGGATTTTCTATTTCTACTGCTGGAGTTTTTCTTAAATTCATTTTTATAACTTCTGATGTAACTTCTGGTTCTGGAATAAATGAACTATTTGGAACTTCCATTATTTTTTCTGATTCACAATAATAATATACTGTATATGTAATTGCTCCAGTATTTTTTTCCCCAGGTATTTCTATTAATCTATCTGCGACTTCTTTTTGTATCATTACTGTTATACTTTCTATTTCTAGTTTTTCTTCTAATAATTTCATTATTATTGGTGTTGTTATATAATATGGTAAATTCGCTACTATTTTTACATTTTTTATATTATTGTCTTTTTTGTTTTCTTTTATTATTTGATTTAGATTTACTTTTAATATATCTTCATTTATTACTTCGAATTTTGCATTTTCTACAAATCTGTCTTGTAATATATTTATCATTTTTTTGTCTAGTTCAACACATAATACTTTTCCTGCTTCTTCTAGTAATCTTTTTGTTAGTGTTCCTAGTCCTGGTCCTATTTCAATTACCAAATCTTCTTTTGACAAATCACTGCTTTTTACTATATTTTCTATAACTTCATCATTTATCAAAAAATTTTGTCCTAGACTTTTATTCGCTTTTATATTATATTTTTTCATTATTGTTTTTGTTTCTTCATATATATTTTCCATGTTTATATTTCCTTTTTAAATACTTATTTTAACAATATAATTATACTTTGTTTTTTTGTTTTTTTCAAGGGTTATGATTTATTATATATA
>CALXJW010000096.1 GCA_944388725.1 uncultured Clostridia bacterium
ATTTTACTATAACAAATTTCTTTATATTTTTCAATATTTATTTATATTTTTTTTGTTTTTCACAAAAAATTTACACAAATAATATATTTATAATAAATCAAAAAGTTGAGATACCTCTTATCTCAACTTTACATTTTTAAAATATTATATTCAGTAAAATATTATTATTATAAAAGAATTTTGTTATATATGAGCTTGATATTGCTTCTGAAATTGTTACATTTCCTGTAACATATACTAAGAAAAATGCAATTGCTAAAATAACATAAATTATTAATAATGCTTTTACTACACCATATAACACTCCACCTATTTCATTAAATTGTTTAATAATTGGTAATTCTGTAATTAAATCTGTAATAAATGTAAGTAATATTAGTATTAATCTTGCAACAACGAATATAAGAATTATTACACCTATATTTATTACTTTTACAGCTATTGTTCCAGCTGCTTCTGTTACTATTTCATTTTTTGTCTTATTAACTGTATCATCCACATATTGTTCAATATATTTCATAAATCCACTATCATCAACTTCTACTTCATTATCTTGTTTTGTTGTAAAATTCTCTATTATCGCATTTTCTATTTTATTGTCTATTTCTGTTTTTTCAATTATTAAATTAGAAACAGGTTTATATAATAATAATGCTAATATTGTTGATACTAATACTGCAACTAATCCCACAGCTAATTTAACTAACCCTTTTTTGTAACATATAAAAATGTTTAATAAAATTATTCCCAATATTACTAAGTCCAATATAATTCCCATTTATATTTCCTCCTAATTTTTATAAATTAATTATCTGTATACTATCTCTATATATAACACCTACTAAACTATCTGTAATAATCACATCATTAATTTCTGTTTCTGAAACATATTTTTTTAATAATATTCCATTTGTATTCATTATATATAATTCTTTCCCAAAATTAATTGCTATTTTGTTTTGATATGTATAAATTTCTTTTGAAACATTTTCTATAATATATTCTTTTGTTTTTAATGTTTTGGGATTTGTAATCATCACATGCGTTTCTGTTGAATATTCTCCTGTAGAAATTTCTTCTAGTATTAACATTCTATTATCCAATCCAATTGTCATATATGTTAAATTTTTATCATCAAAATTTATTATTTCTTTGCTTTCTTGATTTTGTAATATTTCTATAGAATTATTGTACATGCATAAAATTGAATTTCCTTCTTGATATTCAATATTAACTATTAGCTTATCTGTAGATGCTTCATATTTATTTATAATTGCATTTTCAGGATCTTTTTGAGCTAATTCCAAAGAAATTATCTGTATACTTGATTTTATAAGTATTCCTGATAAATCAATTTCTGCTATTGCTAAATATTTACTATCATTTGAAATACTTACATCTACTACTCTTGATGTCGCTAAATTTGTTTTAAAAATTTCTTTTCCTTCTTTGTTATACATGCCTACTATTGATTTATAACCAGTATTTGTTATAACTATAGAAACATAACCTGATGAATTCACATATATTTGTGATATGTTCCCTTCTATCTCATTTTCAAATAACTTTTCTTTACCTGAAATTAAGTAAAATTTCTGGCCATTTTCTTCTGATATTGCTAAATATCTTCCTGCAGAACTAAATATTGCTTTATTTATATCTAAATCTATTGATTCTATCTTTGTTCCTACTTTATTATAAATTTCTAGTGTCTTGTTCCTAAATATGCATATATATTTATCGTATGCATATATTTGAATATTTTCATCTCCATCTAAATCTATATTTCTTGTTTTATCTTGTTTTATTTCTTTAATTAAAATATTATTATCGCACCACATTCTAAAATTTAAATTAAATAAATATACAAGTATTAATGTAATAATAGCACATAGCAAAATAATACAAACTATAAATATGGAGAGTTTTTTTAATTTACCTTTTCTTTGATTTTGCAGTTCTTCTGCCCAAAAATCTTTCATGATTTTCTCCTCATCTTTTGATATTTGCCATTATTATATCATAGCATTTATTTTTTGCAAATATTTTTTGATAATATTAATACTATTTGTATAATTCCTATATACCCAAAAAAAGGATATACATTTTTAACTAAATTTGAAAAGCCAAAATTCGAAATTATTAAACTAGTTATACACAAAAATATAACAAATTGTGTATAACTTTTTCCTTTTTTATTTAAATTTTGCAAAAGTCCTGTTCCTATAGATATTGCTGTTGTAAATATTGAAACTAATATTATAAAAGCATATATTGTTTTAAATTTTTCATAAAATGTCCTTATCATATATACTACAGGCATCTCTAATTTTGAAATATCTATATCTATCCTCATTAACAATGTATAAATTATTATTGCCAGTATTGCTGTTATAGCTCCAGAAATTATTGCTATATATTTTATATTTTTTTCTCTTTTTATTTGATTTTTTAATGATATTAATACTGGAATTAATAATATTATATTATAACTACTATATGTTATTGAACTTAATAACCAATTTGTTTTATAATCAATAATATTTGTATCTAAATTGTTAATTGTTAATAAATTTATTAATCCAATTCCAATTATTGCTAATATCAATATGGGTACTATATACCTGCTAATTTTAATTACTCCTTCAACACTTGTCTGAAAAACACAAAAACACATAATTATTAAAATTAGACTTCCAAACATCTTATTTATTCCAATTTCTTGTTCAAAATATGCTCCAAATCCTGCTATCATTATATAAAAAGTCACCAATAATAAAATATTTAAAATTAAATTAGTCATTTTAGTTATTTTTTTATTTTTTATAAATACACTTAAAAATTCATCATAATTTGTTATTTTTTTTATATATATTATTTTTAATATTTTATATATCAAAATTGTTATTAAAAAACTAGTTACAATAATTCCATATATTCCTTTAATTCCATATATATAAAAAAAAGAATATAATTCTTGACCTGATGCAAACCCCGCTCCTATTAGAGCCCCAATTATAGTAAATACTATTACAAATATCTCTTTCATATCTTTACCTCATATTTATTATATTTAAACATTTTGTTTTATATACAAATATAGGTAAAAATTTTTAAAAGCACTAATGTTTTCTCACTAGTGCTTTTTTATTTTATATTATTTTCTTCTTCTTCTGATTTGCCATACTACTAGGCCTATCACTATTATTATAACTGGCATTATAAATATTATTGCTTTTATTATTGCATCTTCTTGGTCTGTAACTGTATATATTTCTTCCTCACTTGTTTTTCTAATTGTAATTGTATCTGTTCTTTCTGTTAAATATGAAATTGAATTTAGTATTACATCTTCATTGTTATATAAATCTACTGCATACATATAATATTGGTTGCTTACTGGAACTTGTAAGTTTGATGCACAAATTTCATTTGAGTATATTATTAATTTTGATTGTATATTATCTTCTTCTGATATTGTTTTTGTGGCTAATGCACCAACAATCATTTCTTCTTCTGATCCATCTTGTTCTGTTCTTGAATATGAATTAATATCAAAATTTGTTCTTACAAAAGCTGTTTCTCCTGTGGTTGCAATTGTTTCATATTGTACGCCTAATTCTGTTAACTTATCTTCATCTGCAAATTCAATTTTTCCTGCATCTGTTAAACACATTTGTAATTTCATATCTATACCTTGCATCACAGTTGAACTTGTATTAACATCTGCAATTACAAATTCCGGTGCATTTTGTAACATCTTTGATGTGTCTTGTTCAAATATTGCTCCATATCCAATTGTTATTCCATATTGTTGTAATATTTCATCAAAGTTTGGTGTTTCTATTTCTAATAGGTTTTGTGATGTTAACATCATTATTTTTCCACCTTTTTGGATATATTGTAATATTTGATCTCTTTCTAATTCTGTTATATCTTTTGATAATGTTGTTATTATTAAGCAATCACAGTCTTCTGGTACAGATCCTGTTGATAATATATCCAAATAATTTACATCATTTGATTCTTCTTCTAGTGTGGATATTACACTTGCTAATGCTTGATCTGTTTGATAATATGTATTTCCTGATAATATATATATTTGTGGTTTTTCATCTAATGTTATTTCTACTATTGCATTTGTTATTGCTTCTTCTGTTATATCTATTTGCTCATATGTTGTATAGTCATATGTATATAAATCACTTAATGTTAATGTTTTTTCTTTTTCTCCTGTTTTTACAACTATTAAACTATCTGTACTATCCAAATCATATTTTGTCATTAAATCTACTCTTGATGATAAATCATCTACTTCATCAACTTGTATTTTGTCACTTACACTTGTATATTTTTTTGCATATTCTTTTACATAATCATATTCATTCATATTAATTAATTGTATAGTTATGTCTTTATCTAAATCCTTTATTTTATTTTTTGTTTCATCAGATAGTGAATATAACTTTTTTTCTGTACAATCTAAATCCTCTAAGTTTATTTTATCAACTAGAACATTTAATCCAATATAACATGCAATTACTATAGCTACTAAAATTACTGTTGTCGTACCTTTTATTAGCCATTTGTTTTTTATAATTTCTAAAAACTTTTTCACTTTTTTCCTCTCCTTGTATAATATATTTAGGGTTTAAAGTTACCCAAAACTTTATATATTTGTATCACTTTTGTGATATAATATT
>CALXJW010000097.1 GCA_944388725.1 uncultured Clostridia bacterium
GCTTTAGTTGTCGAAACTATTATAGTATTTGCCTTAATTATATTCATAATATTTTTAAGCAAATAGACAAATAAAAAACACATCTGTTACTTGACGGTAAGATGTGTTTTCACAAATTACTGGCAAACCACTTTGTGGTTTCTCCATTTCCTATATTTATTATAATCTATTTAGAAGGAAAAAGTCAAGAAAAAATATAATATTTTTTAATAATAAGTTACAGACAAATTATAATTTATTATACTTATATTAAATTTATAGTGGAGGATAGAATGATGGATATTCAAGAAAAGGTTAAAAATTTTATTAATAAATATGGATTAAAAAGTTCAAAAGAAACAAGATTTATTGATTTGGTCTCTGAAGTCGGAGAATTAGGAAAAGAGATACTAAAAGGAAATTATTATGGAAAAAAAGAGTATTGTAATACTGATAATCTTGAAGCTGAATTAGGAGATGTTTTATTTTCATTAATTTGTCTTGCGAATGAATTAAATATTGATTTAAAAAAAGCTTTAGATGAAGTTTTAAAAAAATATGAAGATAGGTTTTCTAAAAAAGGGAATATAAGTTCTGGAAGATAAAGTTATATAATTCTATATAAATTAAATTTTGGATTATTTTATACAAAAATACAGAGTGATTTTTATCTTATATAATATTATATTATAATAGAAAAAGTAAGGTATAAGGAGAAATAAAGTATGAAATTAAGAGAAGTTACAAAGCAAGATGAAGAAGAAATTATTGAAATGTATAAAGAATATGTCATAAGTGAATTAATACCAGGGATAGATAGATTCGAAGGAATAAGAGATCTTGAAAAATTAGAAAAATTAACTTTTGATGATTGGCTTGAGGATTTGAAAAGAAACAAGCATGAAGAAAATTTACCTGAATCATATTCACCACATACTCTATATCTAGCAATAAATGATAATAATAAAATAGTAGGTGCTATTGGGATTAGATGGAAACAAGTTCCAGTTCTTATGACTTATGGAGGATTAATAGGTTATAGTATAAGACCAAGCCAAAGGGGAAAAGGTTATGCAAGTGAAATGTTAAAATTAGCATTAAATAAATTTAAAAATATGAATATAGAAAAAATTTTAATAACTTGTAAAGATTTTAATATAGCATCAAAAAAAGTAATAGAAAAAAATGGTGGTATCTTTGAAAATACTTATAAGAATGATGATGATGGATATATTTATATGAGATATTGGATAAAAATATAGAAAATGAGGTATTTATGATGAAGGAACAATTATTGAAGTTTTTGGATTAGAAATATATAACAATGTTAAATAATTTGTAAAATTTTTTAAAACCACTTGACTTAAAGTTAACTTTAACTTGTATAATATCATAGGAGGAGAAAATATATGTCATATTCAATTAAAGAAATAGCTAAAATTATGGGAATAACACCATCAACATTAAGATATTATGATTCAGAAGGATTACTTCCAGATGTAAAAAAAGTAAATGGAAGAAGAGTTTTTGAGGACAAAGATTTTAAATGGCTTAGAGTATTAAATTGTATGAAAAACATTAATATGCCAATAAAAAAAATAAAAGAGTATGTTAAACTTGCACAAAAAGGAGATACAACATTACAAGAAAGATATAATTTGATTTTAGAGCAAAAAGAATCAATACAAAAACAAATTAATGAATTAAATACCTGTCTAAAAGAATTTGAATTTAAAGAATGGTATTATAAAACCGCAATTGAAGCTGGAACAGAAAAAGTAGTAGAAAATATTTCATCTATTTCTCCAACATTGGAAATTGATAAAATTCCAAAAAATTATAAGAAAGAAGGAATGTAAATGGATGAAGAATTAGAATTGGCACAAGAATGGGATAAAACATTTGAAAAAAGCGATAAAGTTAATCATCGTAAAGTAATATTCCATAATCGTTATGGAATAAAATTAGTCGGAGATTTATATGAACCAAAGATAGCAACAGGTAAGTTCCCTGCAATAGTTGTATGTGGACCATTTGGAGCAGTAAAAGAACAATCGTCAGGACTTTATGCTCAAACAATGGCAGAAAGAGGATTTTTAACATTAGCGTTTGATCCATCATTTACAGGAGAAAGTGGAGGATTGCCTCGTTATGTAGCATCTCCAGATATTAATACAGAAGACTTTTCTGCTGCAGTAGATTTTCTTTCAATTCAAAAAAATGTAGATTCAGAAAAAATAGGAATCATTGGTATTTGTGGTTGGGGAGGAATGGCTTTAAATGCAGCAGCTATTGACACTAGAATAAAAGCAACAGTTACATCTACAATGTATGATATGAGTAGAGTAAATGCTAATGGATATTTTGATAGTGTAGACGAAAATGGTCGATATGAAATGAAAAAAACATTAAATGCACAAAGAATAGAAGATTATAAAAATGAAAAATATGCAAGAGCAGGAGGAGTTGTTGATCCGCTTCCAGCAGATGCTCCATTTTTTGTAAAAGACTATTATGATTATTATAAAACAAAACGTGGATATCATAAAAGATCATTAAATTCAAATGATGGATGGAATGTAACATCATCACTTTCATTTATAAATATGCCGATTTTACAATATAGTAATGAAATTCGTAGTAGTGTTTTAATGATTCACGGGGAAAAAGCTCATTCTTGCTATTTTAGCAAAGATGCTTATAATAATATGATAAAAAATAGCAAATATACAGGCAATAAAGAATTAATGATAATACCTAATGCTGTTCATACAGATTTATATGATAAAATTGATATAATACCATTTGATAAAATAGAAGAATTTTTTAGAAATAATTTAAAATAATATGGAGAGTAAGATGAATAAAAAAATAATTATATTAATTTGCTTAATTATATTGTTTGCTATATGCTTTATATTTTTGGTATTAAAAAATAGGCAAATAGAAAAAAATAACAAAGAGAGTAATGAATTAATAATCGAAAATATAACAAATAATGTAACTACTAATACTTCAAATGAGACTCAAAATAGTAATGATATACAAATGGAGGAAAATATGCAATTATACATTAAAATAAACAATAAAACACTAACTGTAGCATTAGAAGATAATTCATCAGTAGATGCACTATTAGAAAAATTAAAACAAGGTGATATAATAATAGAAATGTCAGATTATGCAAATTTTGAAAAAGTAGGACCATTAGGTTTTAGTTTACCTAGAAATGATAAAAGTATTACAACTACACCTGGTGATATAATACTTTATCAAGGTAATCAAATTACTATATATTATAATACAAATACATGGAATTTTACTAAATTAGGAAAAATAGAAAATGTTACACAAGAAGAATTAAAAGAAATATTAGGCAATGGAGATGTTACAGTTACATTTTCGCTTAATAAATAAAAAATAATTGAAAGGAATGATTTATTATGGTTAAACAAACAGCAGGACACGATAGTTTAGGAGATTTTGCACCTAAATTTGCAGAATTAAATGATGATGTATTATTTGGAGAAGTATGGTCAAGAGAAGATAAGTTATCACTTAAAAATAGATCAATGATAACAATAACATCATTAATAAGTAAAGGAATAGTAGATAGTTCTTTAAAATACCATATTCAAACAGCTAAAAACAATGGTATTACAAAAACAGAAATGGCAGAAATATTAACACATATAGCATTTTATGCAGGGTGGCCAAATGCATGGGCTGCATTTAGAATGGCAAAAGAAGTATATTCTGAAGGAGAAGAAGTAAAAGAAGAACATGGAGGCTTCTTTGGAATGGGAGAACCTAATACAGCATATGCACAATATTTTGTTGGGAATTCATATTTAAAACCATTAACAAACCCAGCAGAAACAAAAGTATTTATAGCAAATGTAACATTTGAACCTGGTTGCAGAAATAACTGGCATATCCATCATTCTACATCAGGAGGAGGACAAATTCTTATATGTGTAGATGGTGAAGGATGGTATCAAGAAGAAGGGAAAAAAGCACAAAGCTTAAAGCTAGGAGATGTAATAACAATACCAGCAAATGTAAAACATTGGCATGGTGCGAAAAAAGATTCATGGTTTAGTCATTTGGCAGTAGAAGTCCCAGGAGAAAATACATCAAATGAATGGTTAGAAAAAGTAGAAGATGAAGAATATAATAATTTATAAAATTACCACGGGGACAGTCCTTGATTTTTATTTTTAAAAGTGTGTCACTATGGTAAAAATTTTACCAAAAAGAATGTCCCCGTGGTAAATTATAAATTCTGAATTCATATCTTTATAGAGATACATACACAGGCAATACAAAAAAATTGTAAAAAATATTGATTATTACTTGAAAATATGATATATTTAAAATATAGAAAGCAATAATTTTATAGAAATTGCATATAATATTATTGCTAGAAATAGCTAAAAAGTTGGTGAATCCAGCCATTAAGTTGGAACTAAAAAAAGCGGTGAATCCAGCCATTAAGTTGGAACTAAAAAAAGCGGTG
>CALXJW010000098.1 GCA_944388725.1 uncultured Clostridia bacterium
TTATAATAATGAAGAAATAAATTCAATTTTAAATGAAGTACAAAATATAACAAAAGAAGATTTACTTAAAGAAAAATATAATAGAATAAGACAAATCTATAATGATGAATTACCTTATATAGGTTTATATAGCAATTATTATGAAGTTGCAAGTAATTGGATATTAAAAGGAAGTATTCCAGTAAACTGGTATAATATATATGATACAATAGGAAGTTGGTATAAAAATTAAAAAAATTTATAAAAAGTACTTGACAAAAAATTAAAAACGAGATAATATAGTTATCGAACAAAAGTTTTGAAAAATAACAATATATTTTTTAGAATAATTTCACATGATAAAAGCTTTAATAAAAATAAATAGTAAAAATTATTTTTATAACTATTATAATTTTATAAAAAGCGAGAAAGGGAAGGAATTTAATATGAGCGAAAATGCAGAAAAAAGAAAAGCACTAGAAGTTGCAATGAATCAAATAGAAAAACAATTTGGAAAAGGTTCAGTAATGAAATTAGGAGAATTTAAAGCAATGGAGGTAGAAGCAATACCTACAGGAGCATTAAGTCTAGATATAGCATTAGGTATTGGAGGAGTACCAAGAGGAAGAATTGTTGAAGTTTTTGGACCAGAATCATCTGGAAAAACAACTTTAGCATTACATATAATAGCAGAAGCACAAAAAATGGGGGGAGAAGCAGCATTTATTGATGCAGAACATGCTTTAGACCCTGTATATGCAAAAAAACTAGGAGTAGATATAGATAATTTAATAGTATCACAACCAGATACAGGAGAACAAGCATTAGAAATAACAGAAGCTTTAGTAAGAAGTGGAGCATTAGATGTAATAGTAGTAGACTCTGTTGCAGCATTAGTTCCTAAGGCAGAAATAGATGGAGATATGGGAGATTCTCATATGGGATTACAAGCAAGATTAATGTCACAAGCATTACGTAAATTAGCAGGAGCAATCAATAAATCAAAAACAGTATTAATATTTATAAACCAATTAAGAGAAAAAATAGGCGTAATGTTTGGTAACCCAGAAACAACAACAGGAGGTAGAGCTTTAAAATTCTATGCATCTGTAAGAATGGATATAAGAAAAATAGAAAATATTAAACAAGATGGAGAGGTTACAGGAAATAGAGTAAGAGTAAAAGTTATAAAGAATAAAGTTGCTCCACCATTCAGAGAGGCAGAATTTGATGTATTATATGGAAAAGGTATTTCAAAAGAAGGAAATATTTTAGACATGGCTGTAAATCTAGATATTATTGAAAAAAGCGGATCATGGTTTAGTTATAATGGAGAAAAAATTGGACAAGGAAGAGAAAATGCAAAAAGATATTTAATAGAACATAAAGAAATGCTTGCAGAAGTTGATAAAAAAGTTAGAGAAAATTTTGCAAAGGCATTTGAGCAAAGTTTAGGAGAAGAAATACCAGAAGAAAAAGATGAAATTGATGAAGATGAATAATATTATTCTAAATAGATGGAGAAAAAAATGAATATTCAAAAAAATCAAGAATATATAGTAAATATTATAGATAATGGATATGAAGGTGAAGGGATAGCGAAAATTGATAATTTTGCTATCTTTATACCTGGTGCATTAAAAGGCGAAAAAGTAAAAATACTTATAGTAAAAGTATTAACATCACACGCTTTCGGAAAAATTATAGAAATAATCGAAAAATCAAAAAATAGACAAGAAGTTGATTGTACAACATATAAAAGATGTGGTGGATGTAATTTAAGACATATAAAGTATGAAGAAACTTTAAAAATAAAGCAAAATACAGTTCAAAGTTTAGTGAATAAGACCTTAAAAGAAAAAATTGAAGTAGAAAAAACAGTTGGGATGAACAATCCATTTCATTATAGAAATAAGGCTCAATATCCTGTTGGTTTAAATAAACAGGGTGAGCCTATTATTGGTGTTTTTGCTAATAGAACACACGAAGTAATACAAATAGAAAAATGTTTAATTCAAAATGAAGTTTCTCAAGAAATTGCTAAATACATAATAGAATATATTAAAAAAGAAAAAATAAGTATATATGATGAAAAAACAGGTAAAGGTTTAATTAGACATATTGTAGTAAAAGTTGGAATGAAAACAGGACAAATAATGTGCATCTTGGTAATTAATGGTGATTCTATTCCAAATGAGCAAAATTTAGTTAAAGAATTATTATCAAATTTTCCTAATATCAAAACTATAATAAAAAATGTTAATAAGAAAAATACAAATGTTATATTAGGACATGAAAATATTAATTTATATGGAGATGGATATATAGAAGATATTTTAGGTGATTATATTTTTAAAATATCTCCATTATCCTTTTATCAAGTAAATCCAATACAAGCTGAAAAATTATATAATTTAGGTGTTGAAATGGCAAATATTACTAAAGCAGATACTGTTTTTGATTTGTATTGTGGAATAGGAACTATTTCATTGTTTATGGCCCAATATGCTAAAAAGGTATATGGAATTGAAATTGTTAAAGAGGCAATTGATATGGCAAAAGAAAATGCAATAAATAACAAAATTGATAATACTGAATTTTTTGCAGGAGATGTTGAAGTAGTTTTAGATGAGTTAATAAACAAACAAGGTGTAACTGCAGATATTGTTATGTTTGATCCACCTCGTAAAGGTCTTGATAAAAATACTATAAGTAATATTTTAAAAATTGAACCTAAAAAAATAGTTTATATTAGTTGTAATCCCGCTACTTTAATTAGAGATTTAACTAGTTTTGAAGAAAAATATGATATCAAAAAAATTGTACCTGTTGATATGTTTCCATTTACGAGTCATGTGGAAGTCTGTGCGTTGCTAGAGTTAAAGAATTACCAGTAATACTTGAATTTACTAGCTTTCAAGATACAATAATGTTTCATAAAAGAGGAAGATTTGGACTAGAAAAAGTACAAAACTCTGAAATTAATGTTAAGGTTGTTTTAGATATGGAGTGTGGAAACATATAAAATAAATTATTGAAATTGATATAATAGTTGCTGTGAGCAAACTGCAGAGATTATATATCTATGGTCAGTACACCATATTATATGGTTGTATGTTGATGAATATATGAATTTAAAAAATAAAATTTAAAAGTTAAAGAGAATCCTAAGTAAAGTGCCTTGTAATAGGTACTTTATTTTTGCTCAAAAATCTAATATATTTAATGCGAATTTTGCTGAATTTGTTGAGGAAAAGGTAAATTTGTGATATAGTGTGGCTAGAGAGTTAGGAATGTAAGAATATGAAAATAGGAATAGATTTGGACGGAGTTGTAATAGATAGTGAAACAACATTTAGAACTTATGAAGAAATAGTTGATATAGATTAAAAAGGAGATAATTTAGCCAATAAAGGAGAAAAATGATAGTAATGAAAATTAAAATTGATTTGTATGTAAATGGATTGAAAAAAGAAATAAAAAGAAAGGTAAATGTAAATGACAATATAACTATGCGAAGTTTTTGTGAACATGTAATTGTTTCAATAAATGGAAATTGCAAACATTTATATCAATTGGTCAAAAATTACGAATATACTTTTTTGGGACCAGGCTGTGATATAATTGATGACAAAATAGAAGAAATGATGGAAGACTTAAAAATTTCAGAACTTAATTTGAGTATAGGTGATGAATTATTATTAAACTATGATTTTAGAATGGATTGGGAAATTATTATAAAAATAAAAAAGGTAGAGGAAGGTTATTTTGAAAGAGGTTTTGAAGTTATAGACGGAAAAGGACAAGGAATACTAGAAGATTGTGGGAATAGAGAAATTATAAAAAAATGTATAAATGGGGAATTAGATGAGCTAGATAAAAAGATATATTCAAATGTTTACAAAGAATTTAATAAATTTTTAGATAAAAAATTTGACATTTCTAAAATAAATGCAGAAATACATAACTATCTTGAAAATTTTAGAGAAATATTTAAACCCAAAAGATATATTATGAATATTGCATTAGAAGGATATGAGAAAGAAATAAAAAGAAAGATATGTGTTGACAGTAATGTTAGACTAGATAAATTTTGCGAATGTGTTATATTATCAATGAAGGGAGATTTGAGCCACTCATATGGAATAAAAAAGGCAAAAGAGTATGTAGATGATGAAATTATGAAAGAACAAGATTTAAATTATTTGGAATTAAAAGAAAAACAGAGATTAACAATAATTTATGACTATGGGGATGACTGGAGATTTTATATAACTGTAAGTAAAGTGATAGATGATTATGGCAATAAACCATTTGAAGTGTTGGAAGGAAAAGGCTATGGAATTATAGATGATTGTGGTGGGATATTTGGTTTAGTTAATATATTTGAAAAGAAAAATACAGATTGGGGAGAATATAATATTAATGACTTTGATTTAAAGAAAACAAATAGAATTATTGATAACTATTTATAGGTTGTAAGAAAGGTAAAAAATAAATTAAGATAGGAATT
>CALXJW010000099.1 GCA_944388725.1 uncultured Clostridia bacterium
AACATAACTATTTACCTCCTTGTATTTCCGGAGGTTACACGACCCTCCAGAAATTTAATAAAAATTTTCTGAAGCACTAGTCGTGTAGTGCAATAGAATTAAATTTAGTATAGCATGAATTATGTAAATTGTCCAATGGGCTGCAAATTTTAAAGATAAAGCTATCCAGAATTTTTTTGTTTTTGCTTTAGTCTTTTTTATTCATTATTACTAAAATAGAAACTAACTTATGAATACAAAAACAAGGACTGTCCCTTTTGTGCATTTTGCACTTTAAGGACTGTCCCTTTTGTGCTCTTTTAGAGCTAAATCCATTCACCATATTTTTTAATATAAATTTTCTTAGCGAATATTGCAACAAAGCAATATAGAATTGGAACACCAATAATTACTGTAAAATATTTAGGAGCAAGTGCTGTTAAACCAATGGCGCGACCTAGAAATGTAAATGGTACAATCATAGCAATAATACTTAATAATATAGATGAAAAATATACAGCTTTTGATGCATGACTTTGCTTGAATGGTATTTTTGCAGTTCTAATAACATGCATACCAACTAAATTAGAAACTACACTATAAGTAAACCATATTGTTTGGAAGACAGCAGCTTCATGTATATCAAAAGTAAACCAAACTAAAGCAAATACAATTAAATCAAAACAAGAACTAACTGGTCCCATAAACAACATAAAGTTTTTCAAACTTTTTATTTCGAATTTTTTAGGTTTATTTAAATATTCTTCATCAACATTATCTAGTGGTAAAGTTAATTGTCCAAAATCATAAAGTAAACCTTCAACTAAAAGTTGAATAGGAGTTTCTGGTAAAAATGGAAGTAGAACACTTGCTATGATTACAGAAACTACTTCGCCAAAGTTAAAGCTTGCTGCAAGTTTAATATATTTCATTAAATTTGCAAAAGTATGACGACCTTCTTTTACACCATCAAGTAAAACATGTAAATCTTTCTCTAAAAGTATAATATCCGCAGATTCTTTTGCGATGTCTACAGCAGTATCAACAGAAACACCAACATCAGAATTTATTAGAGAAGGGCTATCATTAATTCCATCTCCCATATAGCCAACAACATTTCCTGCATCACGCAAAACCCTAACAATACGAGCTTTTTGTATAGGAGAAAGTTTTGCAAAAATATTATTTTTCTTTAAAAGTCTTTTTAAAGCTATATCGGAAATTTTATCAATTTGGTTACCTGTAATTATTTTTAATGATTTTATTCCAACTTTATCACAAACACATTTTGTAACTTCGACATTATCACCTGTTAAAACTATAACTCTAATGCCATTTTTATTTAGTTGTTGAATAGAAGATTTTGCTGTCTCTTTTGGTGGATCAAGGAATCCTATAAAACCTAAAAGAATCATATTTTTTTCATCAGAAATGCCAAATCCGGAAGACTTATCTAAATTGTTTTTCTTACAAACTGCAACAACACGAAGACCTTGTTTATTAAGATTTTTTGCTATTTTTTTAATGTCTTCTTTAATCTCACTAGTAATAGGAGAAACTTGTCCTTGATAATCTACCATAGTAGAAATACTTAAAATTTCTTCAACAGCTCCTTTAGTAATAAGCTCTGTTTGATGGCCATCATTTACAACAACAGAAAGTCTGCGTCTTGAAAAATCAAAAGGAACTTCATCAACTTTTTGATATTGAGAAGATAAATTGTCAATTCCATTTTCAATTCCTCTATTAATAACTGCTTCATCAATATTACTACGTAAACCTGTTTGGAAAGAAGCGTTTAAAAAAGCATATTTCAAAATACGTAAATCTTCATTTCCCATTATATCTAAATACTTTTCTAAAACGATTTTATCTTCAGTTAAAGTACCTGTTTTATCAGTACATAATATATTCATTGCACCAAAACTTTGAATAGAATCAAGTTTTTTTACTATAGTTTTCTTTTTAGACATTTTTATAGCACCTTTTGATAAACTACTAGATAAAATTACTGGTAATAGAAGTGGTGTTATACATATTGCAATAGCTACTGCAAAAGTAAAAGATGTTACAATATCATGTTTCCAAACATTTAATAAGAAAACTATTGGAATAAGAATAAGCATGAATTTTATTAATAATCTACTAATGCTTTCAATACCTTTTTGAAAAGCTGTTTTTGGTTTGCCTGTTGTTAAAGTATGAGCAACTTTTCCAAAGTATGTATCATCAGCAGTTAAAACAACAATACCTTTTGCACTACCACTTATAACATTAGTCCCCATAAAACATATAGTATCTATATCAGAAATAGAATCTATTTCATCATTAAATTCAGAATTTTCTAATTTTTTTATTGCATCAGATTCACCTGTTAAAGTAGATTGTCCTACATATAAGTCTTTAGAATCTATAATTCTTAAATCAGCTGGAATCATATCACCCGCAGACAATACAACAGTATCACCAATTACAATGTTTTTAAAAGGGATTTTTTCTTTTTTTCCATTACGAATAACTGTTGCTGTTGTAGAAACAAGTTCTTTTAATGCTTCTGCAGCTAAATTTGATCTATATTCAGAAACGAAATCTAGTAATGTACTAACAGTAACTAAAACTAAAATTACTATAATATTAGCATAACTAGGTGTTTCTGCTAAATATACATCTGTATAAGATAGTAATATAGCAATTCCAATTAGAATACTGTTAAAAGGTGTAAACAAACTACTAAATAAGTAATGATACCATTTTTTGGGTTTTGATTGAGTAACTTCATTGTGTCCATACTTATGAAGTCTTTCTTCAACTTCATGGTTATTTAGACCTTCATCTTTTACATTAAATTTTTTAAGAAAATCTTGTTTGGGCATTTTACATAAATGTCCATAAACTTTTTCAATATCAACATCCTCTTTTTTGTCATTTGCCATTTTTAATACCTCCATACTTATTATAACTTTTTAATAGAATTTTAAACAAATTCATTATAAAATATAGCACTATGAAAAAATAAAATCAATAAAATAGCAATAAAAAAATAATTGAATATAATATAAAAAGGGGGATATATATGAAAGATATTGAAAATACAATAGGTAATACACCTATGATAAAAATTGAATATGAAAATGAAGGTATAAAAAATGTTGTGTACATAAAATTGGAATATTATAATTTAACTGGAAGTATAAAAGACAGAGTTGCATATTACATTATAAATAAAGCAAAAATTGATGGAATATTAAAAGAAAATATGCCTATAATAGAAGCAACAAGTGGAAATACTGGAATAGCATTATCAGCATTAGGAAGTTATTATAAACATCCAGTATATATTTATATGCCAGATTGGGCAAGTAAAGAAAGAATAAATATAATGAGAAACTATGGGGCAAATGTTATATTAATTTCAAAAGAACAAGGTGGTTTTATAAAATGCGTAGAAGAAGCAAAAAGATTATCAAAAGAAATGAATGGATTTTTAGTAAATCAATTTGCAAACGAAAATAATATTTTGGCACATTATAATACAACTGGGCAAGAAATGATTGAACAACTACCAGAAGAAGTGTATGGTTTTGTGTCAGGTGTGGGAACAGGAGGCACTTTAATTGGAATAGGAAAAAGATTAAAAGAAAAATATAAAGATGCAAAAGTAATTGCGATAGAGCCAGATAAAATGCCTTTACTTTCAAATGGAAAAATTATAGAACAACATAAAATAGAAGGTATTGGTGATGACTTTGTCCCTGAAATAATAAATAGAAATAGAGAATCTATTGATGATATAATTTTAGTTAATGATGATGATGCTGTAAATATGTCAAGAAGATTGTCAAAAGAATTAGGATTAGGTGTGGGAATTTCTTCAGGAGCTAATTTGATTGGCTGTATATTAGCACAAAAGAAAATTAATAAACCAATGTGTACAGTATTTTCTGATGATAATAAAAAATATTTATCAACTGATTTAGTTAAAGATATAGATTTAAATGAAAATTATATATCTAATAAGATAAAACTATTGTCATGGGAAGCTTTATAAAATTATTAAAGAACGTTTTTAATGTTAAAATTTTTATCATTATAACGTTCTTTTACTAACTATAGAAAAATTATAAAAAATATGATATATTATATAAGAAATTAATAAGATAAAGAAAGGATAACTAATATATGTATGATGTAATAATAATAGGTGCTGGTCCAGCAGGAATAACAGCGGGATTATATGCGAAAAGAGCAAATTTAAATACAGCTATCATTTATAAAGATGAATCTAGTTTAGAAAAAGCAGAATTAATAGAAAACTATTATGGATTTGAAGATGGTATTTCTGGGAAGGAATTATATGAAAAGGGTATAGAACAAGCCAAGAATTTAAATATAGATGTAAAAAATGAAGAAGTAGTAAATATTCAAATT
>CALXJW010000100.1 GCA_944388725.1 uncultured Clostridia bacterium
TTTTTGTTATTTGTTTTTGCTTCAATATCATCTATCCATAAATATGAAATGAATGCCATAAAAATAAATGCAAAATCTAAAACTATACACCATGATAATGTTGAACTCAAATAGTGATATTCTATTGGTAATGTCATTAATTGTGCAACATGTATTATTAAGAATACTAAATATATAGATAACGGAATTGCTAAAATGTAACTTTTTTTAAATTCTCTACCTAAAAATATTAATAACACTGTTAACAATACTAATAAAATTAAAGTTAATGGACTTGTAATATTTAAGATGAACATCTTTTTTCCTCCTTTGTTTTTTCCGTCTCTTTTGATTATTTTTATAGTAACATTTTTTTATTTTTTTATCAATACTTATTTGCAATTTTTTTCGATTAATTTTGCTATATTTTTGGCTTTTTCTTCAATTATTTTTTCATCTTTCCCTTCAATCATTACTCTTACAAGTGGCTCAGTACCTGATGGTCTTATTAACACTCTTCCATTTCCTGAAAATTCTTTTTCTAATTTTTCTATTGCTTCTTTTATTTCTTGATTTTTTTCATATTCATATTTTTTATCAGATGCCACTTTAGCATTAACTAAAACTTGAGGATATTTTTGTACTATACTTGATAATTGAGAAGCAGTTTTTTTACTTTCTAATATTGCTTGGATTAACATTATAGATGTTAATATTCCATCTCCTGTTGGATTATAATCTAATAATATAACATGACCTGATTGTTCTCCTCCTAGATTGTATCCATCTTTTAGCATTTCTTCTAATACATATCTGTCCCCAACTTTTGTTTGTAATAACTTATAATTGTTATTTTCTGCAAATTTATTTAATCCTAAATTGCTCATTACAGTTGCAACAATTGTATCTTTTTCTAATTTATTTTTTGATTTTAAATAATCTGCAATTATTGCTAATAACTTATCTCCGTCTATTTCTTCTCCCTTTTCATCTACTGCCAAACATCTATCTCCATCTCCGTCAAAAGCAATTCCTAAATCCATTTTATTATTTATAACATATTCTTTTAGCATTTCTAAATGTGTAGAACCACATTTTTGATTGATATTTATTCCATCTGGCTTATTGTTTAAAATTATATGATTTATTCCTAATAAACTAAATACTTTATCTGCAATCTGATAAGTTGCACCATTTGCTGTATCTATTGCTACTTTAAAATTAGAATTATTATATTGCTCTATATTATCTTCAAAATTTTTTCTAAAGAAATATGCATATTCATCTATTAAATCTGTTCTTATTTCAGAAACTCCAATTTTATCTTTTACTGCTGATAGCTCATCTAGTTTTCCAGAGTCCATAACTTCTTCTATTTCTTCTTCTAATTCATCCGGAATTTTCATTCCTTTATTACTAAAATATTTTATACCATTAAATTCAAATGTATTATGTGATGCTGATATTACAACTCCAGCATCTGCTTTTAATTTTTTTGTTAAATATGCTACTGCTGGTGTTGGTATAACCCCTAATAGTTTTACATTAGCTCCATAACTCAAAAATCCTGCTACCATTGCACTTTCTATCAATGTTCCAGACAAACGTGTATCCCTACCAATTAATATTGTTGGCGCTTTATCTGTATGTTTTGATAAAACATATGCTCCCGCTTTAGCTACTCTATATACTAATTCTGGTGATAATTCAGTGTTTGCAATTCTACGTATACCATCTGTTCCAAAATATTTTCTCATATTACAATACCTCTTTTCTCTTATTATACTAAATCACTCAATAATTCATAATATTGTGTCATTATGCTTACATTTGTAAATTGTATTTTACCATCATTTATCTTCCAGTATTTTTCATTTTCTTCTAAAAATTCTTCTATTTCTCCCATTTGAGTTAATTTACTTAAAATATCATCTTTCTTTTTTTCAATTTTACTTTCTAGTAAAGTATATTCTTCTTTCATAGATTCATTTAACATTACACTATTATATAGCTCTATATAATAATCTCTATTTTTAGAAAAATCTTTTTCTTCAATATATTTTTTTATATTTTCTTCATTTTCTATTTCTTTATAATTTTCAAATAAGTCTTTTGCTTTTTCTTCATATTCTTTTATTATGGCATCAACTTTTTCTAGTTCTTTATTTTCTACATTTTGAGCAACAAAAATATTATCTGGGTTTATGTTTGTGTCTAAATCATCTATCTCTTTATATATATTTTGCATTTTCAAAAGATATTCCTTCATAGATTTTTCTACTGTTGCAAAGTCTTTTTTTGTTTTTATTTCTTCATCTATTTGCTCAGTAGCTATATCTATTTGCAACAATTTGTTAGATTCTTCTGTCAATTTTTTTACTTGTTCAGTATTAAATTTATAATAAAAATATGATATTCCTACTAATGTTATAATTAAAATTACTACAACTACTATTCCAATTATTGTTTTCTTATTTTCCATTTTCTTCTCCTTTGTCTAACTAAAATCTTATTTTTTCTTCTATCCAATTTTCTAATTCATTTATTTTTATTCTTATTTGTTGCATTGTATCTCTATCTCTTACTGTAACACTTTTATCTTCTAATGTATCAAAATCTATTGTTATACAATATGGTGTTCCTATTTCATCTTCTCTTCTATAACGTTTTCCGATAGAACCTGACTCATCATAGTCACACATAAATCTTTTTGATAATTGAGCATAAACTTCATTAGCTTTATCTGACAACTTTTTAGATAATGGTAATATTGCTACTTTGTATGGTGCTAATGCTGGGTGTAAATGTAATACCGTTCTTACATCTCCTTCTCCAATTTCTTCTTCTTCATAACTATTGCATAAAAATGCTAGTGCTACTCTGTCTGCTCCTAATGATGGTTCTATACAATATGGTACATATTTTTCGTTTGTTTCTGTATCTGTATATGTGAAGTCTTCTTTTGACTGTTTCATATGGTTAGTCAAATCATAATCTGTTCTATCTGCAATTCCCCATAGTTCTCCCCATCCAAATGGAAATGCATATTCTATATCTGTTGTAGCTTTACTATAAAATACTAGTTCTTCTTTACTATGATCTCTTAGTCTTATATTTTCTTCTTTCATTCCTAAGTCTAATAACCATTGTTTACAGAAGTTTTTCCAATATTCATGCCATTCTAAATCTGTTCCTGGTTTGCAGAAAAATTCTAGTTCCATTTGTTCAAATTCTCTTGTTCTAAATGTAAAGTTTCCTGGTGTTATTTCATTTCTAAATGCTTTTCCTATTTGTGCTATTCCCATTGGTATTTTCTTTCTTGATGTTCTCATTACATTTTTAAAGTTTACAAATATTCCTTGTGCTGTTTCTGGTCTTAAATATATTTCTGCTTTTGAGTCTTCTGTAACTCCTTGGAATGTTTTAAACATTAAATTGAATTTACGTATTGATGTAAAATTTTGTTTTCCGCAATTTGGACAACAAATTTTGTTATCTTCCATATATTTTATCATTTTTTCATCTGGCCAACCATCAACAATTTCTTCACAATTATGTTCATGCATCCATTCTTCTATTAATTTATCTGCTCTGTGTCTTGTTTTACATTCTTTACAATCTATTAATGGGTCTGAAAATCCTCCTACATGTCCTGATGCCACCCATGTTTGTGGATTCATTAATATTGCTGCATCTAACCCTACATTATATTTGCTTTCTTGTATAAATTTTTTTCTCCATAAATTTTTGATGTTATTTTTTAATTCTACTCCTAGTGGTCCATAGTCCCATGTATTTGCTAATCCTCCATATATTTCTGAACCCGGATAAATATATCCTCTTGCTTTACACAAATTTACTATTGTGTCCATTGATTTTACCATAACAATCTCTCCTTTACCTTTATTTGACTAGATATCAAAAAAACTTTCATACCTAGCCATAATAGCTAGGGACGAAAGTTTTATTTCCGCGTTTCCACCCTAATTCCTAAAACCTTTAAATTGTTTTAAGCACCTTAATTTCTATTACTCCAAAGTTCCCCTTATTAAATTTATTACTGATATTCCACCATCATCAGCTCTCTATAAATATCTTTTAATAATTCCTCTTTTTCTTCGTAATTATTCAATTTGACTAATTTTATCATTTTAAATTTTGGTTGTCAATAGTTTTAAAAATAAATATTTTACAATAATTTTAGAATATTTTATATCAAATTTTATTGATAATTTTCTAACATATAAATAAATTAATTAAACATTCTCAATTACCTTCTTTAAATGTTTTTTACTACGTTTCATAAAGTTAAATTGTAATTAAACATGGGGACAGACCATCTTAAATGATTGTCTGTCCCCATGTTTTAAGTATTCTCCA
>CALXJW010000101.1 GCA_944388725.1 uncultured Clostridia bacterium
CTTATGCCAAAAGCACGGTGGAAAGGAAAATAACATGTTATATTCTAACCGGACATTGAAAGCTACCAAAAAAAATTTGATTTCGGTATAATTTTAAAAATCTTAACTACCTGTAAACTATGTGGACTTTGTGGTATAAAAATAAAAAACGGATATTTTATATCCGCTTTTTGTTTGGTGCACCATCTCGGATTCGAACCGAGGACCTTCTGATTAAGAGTCAGCTGCTCTACCAGCTGAGCTAATAGTGCATAACAATGTTATTATAATACTAAAAAGCTCACTTGTCAATAACTCGTGAGCTTTTTTAGTTTTATTTAAGTAATTTTATTTACCTAAAACTCTTTTCTTTATAATATATGTTCCTATACCTATTACTAATAAGCTTATTATTAGTATTATAATATATGTTCCTATATTATCAAGTAAACCTGTTGGAGGTGTTATTTTCGCTATTATTCTATCATCATCTGGTTCGTGAATTCTTGAAGCATCTGTTGGTTCATAATTTCCTGGTATATATTCTTTTTGTATTTGTGTTCCGTCATCCTCTACTTCTTTAATAGTTCTTGCTATTTGCCCTCCAATTTGAATTATTTCTACATGATTTTCATAAGTATATTCATTTTCTTGATTTCCTAATAATTTACTTACATGCATGTAGATTGTTTTTGCATTATTTCCTGGTTCTGCTGTTATATTTTTAAACGCTTCTGTTACTAATATTGTATAATTTTTATTTTCTAGTCCATCATACATTTCTTGTGAAATATATCCATTATCTAATAGATAACTCCAATCTACAATTGTCCAATCAGTGTTTTCTCCATCTGTTGTAACAGTTAATTCGTCATCAACATAATCCACAACTTTTTCTACTGTTGTTTTTATTAATGGTAATGAAGACTTATCTCCAAAGTAATAGTATGAATTTCCTTGTGTATAATCATAATCATATTCACTATTATTTGTAGCTGTTATTGCATAAGTCATATCAATTTTTGCCCCATGTATTAATTCTGTATCTATTTCTATTGATACTAATTTATCTCTTACTCTAACATCTCTACTTGTAATAGTATTTCCTAATGCTTTAACATAATCTAAATCATCAGTATATGGATTTCCATCTATTAATATTTGTCCATTTGCTAATGTGATTTTTAAATTACTCATTGTTTTATCTATCACTAGGTTTTCTCTTGGTCTTTCAATTATTGCAAAATCAAATACGCTTAATTCTTTTGGTAAATCTCCTCCATTAGCATCTACATTAATAGTTTGATCTTCTGTAAATTCCATTAACATTTTAAATGGCTTGCTATATGCTGATATATTTTTCTTGTCTGCAAAGTTTTTATTTATTAATGATTGAGAATCAATATTAGCCCTTTCCTCTAAATCATCAACGGCAATTGATGCATTGTCTTGTGTTGTTAAATACCACGTATCACTAACATTAGTTCCATTCATTACACTTTTAATTGGTTCTGTTGTTATAATCGTTGATTTATAGTTTCTTGCATTTATCGCATTTCCGTTTATAGTTGTTGCTCCTCCATTTATATTATCATCACCATATGTATATTTTATAATATATCTACCTATAACTATTCCAGGGAAACTGTAATTTCCAGATTCATCTGAATATGTTACTGCATCTTTTTCTACTGGTGTATTTCCTTCTATTACATATAGTTTTGCTAAATCTCCTATTGTTCCATCATCATTTACTTGATATAATTCTACTTTAACATTTGCAACTATATTTTCATCATCGTCTTTAATTCCGTTACCTAATCTCTCATTATTTGCTATGCTTTCCTCTGTAGCTTTATCCTCCCATATATTTCCTGATACAAAATGTTCCTCATCCTTTACTAATACAAATGATGGTGCAATGTCTGTATCATCTTGATAATTGCTAGAATCTAGTCTATTATTGTCCTTATCGAAATATACTTTTGCATTTCCTGGTTGTGAATCTACATCTACTCCAGCATATGCATATCCAGTTTTACCTATTTGCTCTGCAGTTTTTTGTCCTGCACATAATGTATTACTTCCATATTGAGTTGAGTAAGAATATATTTCAACTATGTTATTTAATGTTGCTTCCTCTGTCAATAATCCTTTTATAGCATCTTGGCTAATATCATATTTTATCGTTAATTCCGCTTTATCTTGTGGTTCTATTATAATATTTAAATCATTAAAAATTGTTGATTTATATTCTTGACCTTGTGGTTGCTCAGTATTATTCTTATTCTGTGAATCTACTTTACATTCTAGAATTGTATACTCTAGGTCGTAATAATTTATTAATTCTCTTACGGTTACTGGCAATGTCGTAGATTGATTTTTAAATACTATTTTATATGTTACTTGTACTTGTAAGTCGTTTGTATTATTGTTGTTAACATATGCGATATCTGCTGGATTTACAGGTCTTTTATATGTATATGTATATTTATTTTGGAATTTAACCTGAGTATCAAAGAAATTATCTGTGCTGTCTATACCTTTATTTCCATATACATAACTATATTTTTGATCTTTCATTGTAACATCTACTTGTTGTATATCAGATGTTAATGCTATATCTGGTTGTTCTCTCTCAAATAACCCTAAATTTATATTCTTAATATGTAAATTTGTTATTGTTGTCTGATCTAATACATGACCTTCTGAACACCAATACCATGTCTGTCCATCTTGCCCTACATTATGCATATTATTCTGACTAATTTGTGGATCTAACCAAGCACCTGATGTATTTGTTTGAATATAGGTTCCTTTTGGTGGTGTGTCTGAATTAGTTGTCTTACTTCCATCAGCATTACAATATAGAATTGTTACAGTTTGATTTTCTTCTGAGGTATCTGAATATGTTCCTAAATTACTAATAACATTTTTAGTTGTTGCAGTTAACATTAATCCTGTAGTATTAGTATTTGGATTTATAATTGTATGGTTATTATCAAAATTTATTCTTTTACTTGAATCTTCTGCTGCTTTTGAAGTATTTGCTCCTGTATTACTTGTCGATACAGTTGTATATTTTATTCCATCATATTCAAATTCCACATATGCTCCATCTTTCAGTTTTTGCATTACTGTATCTGGATTATCATATAACTTATATACTTTTTTACTACTATCGTAATTTACAACAATTTTATAATTACCAGATGAATCTGTTGTTGCATGCGAACCACCAGTAAACTCTTTACCATTTTTATCTCTCAATGTTACTTTAATTCCTTCTAAAGTAGTATCACCGTCTGATTCATTATACTTTCCATTTATATTATTAGATTTTCCAGCAGCTCCATCAACCCATACTTTACCACTTATGGTTATATATCCATCATAGACTGGCGTAACTTCTTCTGGTGGTTCTTTACTTGGAAAAACTAATATTACTTCTTGAGTCGTTGCAACTCCTAAATCTCCACAGTATCTAAGACAATATATTTCTACTCCATATGAATTATTGGCTGCATTTTTTGCTTCTTGTAAATGCTTAGCGGCATCATCACCAATTGGTTTTCCTAAATTTCCTGAATTATGTGCAAAATCATATAATCCAAATACAGAACTTCCTACATTTTTTACCCATTCATCCCAGTATAAATATAAGGCTTGTTGTGCTTCATTATAATGTCCTAATCTACCATATCCTTTATCAAGAGGTCCTGCTAATATTGCTGATAATATTGCATTACTGTTATTTACAGATGTAACTCCATTTTCTCCAACTGCTGTATCTCCCTTAATAGTTATATGTTGCACAACTTTAAACTCCAATTCAGTCCAATAATCATTATAACCAAAATTTTTATCAAGTGCAACACAATATAGATTGTCTCTTACTACATCGTTATTTTGACTTACATAAGATAAATCTCTTTCTGATATCATCATTACATCATTCATAGATATTGTAAATCCATCTTGAATTGTGTCATTTACATCATATGTCCTTGCATAAACAGTATTTTTTATAAATATAATTGAGAAAAATACGATTAAAACTATTAAACCTTTTTTAATTATATTCATTTCGTTCCTTACCTCCTTTCTCTTTTAATATTTATAATTTTATTTTTTATCATCATTTTTATTGCTATAAAAATTAAGCATAAATTAATTATAGTTAATATGATATATATTATAATTGTTCCACCTGTTTTAATTCCTATTATAACATCTACTGATCCAAAATCATCTTCACTATCGACTTGATTATTAGGTATTGAATCAATATCCATATTTCCATATTCATTATATGTTTCATATATTTCTGCTCTGTTGTTAATTAATCCTGTATTATTTTCACTCATTGTTTT
>CALXJW010000102.1 GCA_944388725.1 uncultured Clostridia bacterium
GTTACCATATTTACTGTTTCTAATCCTTTTTGTAAAGCTAAAACTCCATCTTTACGACCAGCTTCATATCTTGCTATGTAAAATCCTTGATACTCTTCTATTTGTTCTATAATTTCAGCTTTATAATTATATCCATATTTTCCTATTTCATCTGCTTCCTCAGATTCAATACCTAAAGGTACATCATCTTCTAATATTTTAAGTTCTCCTTCATTAACAGTATAAATCTCTCTATTATTTTGCATTAAATTATCTATCGCATCTACTCCACTAGTTCCTTCCTTGCAAGGCACTGGTACCCATATAAATTGGTTTCCAACTCTATCTTCTATTACTAAACCATTATCCCATCCACTAGGCAAATATGGTCCCCAACTAGCATCATCTGTCTCAACAGCTTTAAAACCTACTGGAATTACTGGATTATTATACGATTTGTCTGCACCTTGTATTGTAACATTTCCTGGTCCTTCATTAATGTTTCCTACACCCAACTCATCATCTGAAATTTCTACATCTTTTACATATAATGTATCTGATTTTCTTATGTTTCCTGCATTATCAACTGCATCAACGATAATTCCTGTAATTACATTTTCACCTTCTGCTTTTGATAAGTCTCCATCGTACTCTTGATACTCTTCTTTTACTTGACCATTACTTCCAGCTTCAACACTTCCATCTTCATGTAAATTATAGTAAGTGTAATAAGCAATACCACTAGAAATATTTTGATCATCTGCCGGAGCATCCTCAGTGCTAGCTCTAATAATTGTTTTGTCCTCTGAATCATTATATTCAAAAGTAGGAGTAAATTCTAACGGTTTTAATTTATCGATGTTTGCCACATTTGCTGTTACGTATTTACTTGATGTCTGATTATTATTATCTATTAGTCTTGCATATATTATACAGTTTTGACTTGCTATGTATCTAGTTCCTGTTAGCCACTCTCCTTCAGTACTTCCTACTTGATATTGAATATTATATTTATTTACCATTTCTTCATTTTCAAAACTAAATGTTACAGTTACATTTGATGATGTAGGTTCTGTTATATCATATGATACTAATATTCTATTCCCCTCTTCTGTTGGATCTAATAATGAATCAGTTCTTACTACTAAACCATTATTAGTAGCTTCTTTTTCATTTTTTGCATAATCAACTGCTTTTACATATACCTTATATTCTGTATCCGCTTTCAATCCAGTAAACACATTGCTTTCTTGCCATTCTCCATCATCCAATTTATATAAATATTTATATACACCTGTAAATTCATTTTGTATTAAATTACCAGTGTAATCTTTTAATGTATCTTCTGTTGAAGCTACAATTTCTATACTAGATGAAGTTACTTCTGATGTAAAATCAAAATCATTTGGTGCTACATTATCAATGTTATCAACAACCAAAGCACTTTCACCTATCGTATTTCCATCTTTATCAAAATATGTAGCTATGAAATATGCATTTTCATTTATTGTAATTGGTCCAGTATATTCTTCATATGTTTTTCCACCGTCTAAACTATATTTTTTAGTACATCCATCTAAATTTGTACCACTTGGCCAATTAATTGTAATAGTAAGTTCTGGAGATACTTTGTCTGTTGATTTAATAATTTCAATATCACCGTCTAATTGTGGTCTGTCATCATCAGGATCTGTAACCTCATCAGGTAACTCAAAACCTACTAAGAACATTTTTAATAACGATATATCAGTTACACTTATTTGATTATCATTATTCATATCTGCAGCTTTCATATTTTCATATTTTAATTCTAGCATACCTATATACAATTGTTTCAGTATAGATAAATCTGTTACAGTTACTGTACCATTACCATTTACATCACCTTTAACAACAATTATATATTTCTTATTATTAAAATTAAAATACATTCCAGTTGCAATTTTTTCATTTTCATTTACAACCTCATTATTAGAATTGTAAATATGCTTATCTTGTAAGTTTTCATCCATAATATTAATAAATTCTTTTACATCTACATTTCCTAATACCGATGTGTTCCATCTAAAATATGTTTCACCATCTGGTTTTTCTAATGGAAATGCATTAACTTTATTACTTACAAACATCATAGTAATAAAAATCAATATCATACATATTATAAATATTTTTTTACTACTCCTTTTCACGTAACCTTCCTCCTTTTAATTGCAATTTTTTTTTTAGTTCTATCCAATCTAACTTTTATTATAGTGCATTTTTTTTTTTCAAGTGCCGTTTTCCTTACAGTATCAAGGGTTTTGGGGTCACGTTGTTACGGAATTGTACGTTTCACCATATCTCTGCAAAAATATGTTTTTTTTGTTACATTTTTATTTGCTACATTTTTGGGGGTTTTCACGATTTTTTGTAATTTTTTGATGTTTTTTGTCTGAATTACTTACGCAAATAAGGCATTCAGGATTTTGTCAAATGGTAAAACAAAAGCTCTAAATTATATTTATGGAATAATTCCACTAGTATAAACTATTCCATAAATATATTTAGAGCTTCTATAGTTACAGTTCAGTAACTGCTTTATAAAACTGTGATATATAGCTATTTTTAGTCAAAACATAACTAGGGCGTAACAATCCGGGTCTTGACTCGCAAACAGCTATATATCACAGTTTTGCAAAAGTTAGATATTTCCTTACTGAATTTTAACCACTTTTTAATTCATCTCATCAAAATACTCATTTATCTTTTCTTTTAATTCATCTTTTACTTCTTCTATAGTTTTTCCTTCTATTTGAGCACCGGCTGTTGTCAAATGGCCTCCGCCACCCAACTTTTCTAATATTACTTGCACATTAATACCACCTATTGAGCGCCCACTTATTAATATTTTATCTCCTGTATCTCCTATTACAAATGAAGCGGTTATTATGCTAATATTTAATAGTTCATCTGCTGCTTTTGCACATACTACTGATATATCTTTATTTTTTTCTTCGTTCACAGCTATGGCTATATTATCTTTAATTATTTCTGCATTTTTTACTATATCTGCTATTACATTATAGTCTTTTAAATCACTTTGGAACCATTTTTTTACTCTTATAATTTCTACTCCTAATTTTCTTAAATATGCAGCAGCTTCAAATGTTCTTACACCTGTTTTAAAAGTAAAGTTTTTAGTATCTGTCATTATACCTGCATATAAAGATTCCGCTTCTAACGGCTTTAATTTTAACTCTTTATCCGAATACTGTAATAATTCTACTACTAACTCTGATGCTGAAGAAGCATAAACTTCATGAAAAATTAATACTGGATTCTCTATAAATTCTGTTCCTTTTCTATGATGATCTATTACTACTACTTTTTCAGTTTTATCGAATAATTTAGGAATTTCTGTATAACTTGCTTTATGTGTGTCTACAACTATTAGCAAAGTATCTTTATCTACTGTAGATAGGGCCTCATTCTCATCTATTATCACGTCTTTATACTCATCATCTTTTTCTATTTCCTTTATTAAATTTTCTATAGCTACACTATAAGTTGTATTTACAATGTGTACTTCTTTATCTAATTCAATTGCAAATCTATATATGCCTAGTGAAGCACCTATAGAATCCATATCACTTGTTTTATGTCCCATTATAATCACATTACTTGATTCTTTTATTAAGTTTTCTAAACTTTGTGCAATGGTTCTAGCTTTTACTTTTGTTCTTTTTTCTACTTCTTGTGCTCTACCACCATAAAATTTATATTGATTTTGATTTCTTACAACAGCCTGGTCTCCTCCTCGACCTAAAACTAATTCTAAACCAGTCATAGCTGATTTATATTTTTCAAAGGTTGTTTTTCCTTCTACTGATACAGAAATACTTAATGTTAATTGTAAATTACTATTTATGTCTATATTTTTAATGGTACCTAATATATTAAATTTACTTTGTTCCAATTGTTTTAAATATTGATACTCAAATACCATTACATAAGTTTCTCTATCATTTTTTATTACTAACCCATCGATTAATGTTGCCCAATCAAATATGCTTTTTTCTACTTCTGCAATTATTTGAGGTTTTTCTTCTACAGATACCCTTTGTATTAATTCTTCATAATTATCTATTGTTATAATTCCTACACAAGTTTTTTCTGCTTCATATTTATTTAATATGTTTATATAATCTGTATTTTCTATAATATATAATACTATATAGTAGTCATCTTTTTTTCTTGTTTGCCTATTTTTTATATACTCACATATTACATTATAATGTTTCTTTTCTATGTCTATTTCTTTTAATACCCTTGTGTT
>CALXJW010000103.1 GCA_944388725.1 uncultured Clostridia bacterium
ACCACCACTAGACGGTTCAAAAATATTCTTACCTATATTACCACGTGGTGCAAAAATGTGGTTCATAAATAATGAACAAATATGTTATTTTATATTCTTAATTATATGGATAACAGGAATTGCAGGAAGATTAATATCACCAATAATAAATCAATTAACAGAATGGATATTAAGTTTTGCAATGATGTTGTTTGGATTATAAAAAATAAAAGAGATGGAGAAAAAATGCAAAAAAAAGATATAATAGTATTAGGAATAGAATCAAGCTGTGATGAAACCTCTGTTGCTATCGTAAAAAACGGTAGAGAGGTTTTATCTAATATTATAGATACACAAATAAAAATTCATGAGCAATATGGAGGCGTAGTGCCAGAAATTGCCTCAAGGAATCATATAGAAGCTATATCAAGAGTAGCAAAAACAGCTCTAAAAGAAGCAAATATGAAATTTGAAGATGTAGATGTGATTGCACCAACATATGGGCCAGGATTAGTAGGAGCACTACTAGTAGGTGTTTCATATGCAAGAGGATTAGCGTATTCATTAAATAAACCTCTTGTAGGAGTAAATCATATAGAAGGACATATTGCAGCAAACTACATAACACACAAAGATTTAGTACCACCATTTTTATGTATGTTAACATCAGGAGGAAATACACAAATAGTATATGTAAAAGATTACTGTAAAATGGAAGTGTTAGGAAGAACTAGAGATGATGCCATAGGAGAAGCATTTGATAAAGTTGCAAGAGTTGTTGGATTAGGATATCCAGGAGGACCTAAAATAGATAAATTAGCACAAACAGGAAAAGCAACAGTAAATTTTCCAAAAACACATTTTGAAAATTTAGATTTTAGCTTTAGTGGAATAAAAACAGCAGTTATAAATTTACATCATAAAAATCCAGATATAGATAAAGCAGATTTGTGTATGAGTTTTGAAAAAGCTGTAACAGAAGTATTAATAGAAAATATAGAAAAAGCAATAGAACAAACAGGAATAAAAACAGTAGTATTAGCAGGTGGAGTATCTGCAAATACACATATAAGAAGTGAATTTGAAAAATTAGAGCAAAAAGGAATAAAAATATATAAACCAGATTTAAAATTATGTACAGATAATGCAGCAATGATAGCATCAGCAGGATATTATAGATATTTAAATGGAGATTTATCAACATCTACATTAAATGCAGTACCAAACTTAAAAATAGGAGAATAAAAATATGTCAATATTTGTAATAGGAGATTTACACCTATCATTTAATCAAAATAAGCCGATGGATATATTTGGCGAAAATTGGATAGGACATGAAGAAAAAATAAAACAAGACTGGATAAAAAAAGTAAAAGAAAATGATTTAGTAATAATTCCAGGTGATTTTTCGTGGGAAACATATTTAGAAAATACAGAATTAGATTTTAATTTTTTAAATAGATTACCGGGAAAGAAATTGTTATTAAAGGGAAATCATGATTATTGGTGGACAACATTAACAAACATGAAAAAATTTTTAAAAGAAAAGAATTTTACAAATATTAATTTTTTATATAATAATAGTTATGAATATGAAGACAAGATAATATGTGGTACAAGAGGATGGAGTATAGCAGATCATGAGGCAGATAAAAAACTTATTAATAGAGAATTAATAAGATTAGAAATATCATTAAAAAATGGAATAGAACTGTATGGAAACCAAAAAGAAATAATAGTTTTTATGCATTATCCACCAATTACAAAATCTACTATTTTATCTAATCAAGAAGCGGATTTTGTAAACCTAATGAAAAAATATAATGTTAAAAGATGTTATTATGCACATTTACATGGGGTATCAATAAATGATGCGATAGAAGGAAATATTGAAGGAATAGAATTTAAATTAGTAAGCGCAGATGGATTAGATTTTAAATTATTACAAATATAGAACAAGAATTAAAAAAATTCTTGTTTTTTTATGTCTAATATAGTAAAATAAGCAATATGAGGTAGTAATATGGTAGATTTAAATAAAGATGTTAAATATGTAAAAACAGTAGGACCTAATAGAGTAAAATTATTGAATAAATTAAATATATATACATTAAAGGATTTAATAACATATTATCCAAGAGATTATCAAGACAGAAGTAAACCAAAAAATCTATATGAATGTATAGATGGAGAAGAAACATTAATAGAAGGAATAGCGGTTGCCAAAATGACAGAAATGCATAAAGGAAAAATGACAATAAGTAAATTAACAGTAAGAGATCAAACAGGAGTATGTTATATAACTTGGTTTAATCAAGGATATTTAAGAGATGTTTTTGTACCAGGAAAAATGTATAAGTTTTTTGGAAAAATAACTATAAAAGGTGGAAGAATTGAAATGAATTCACCAGTATATGATGAGATAAATCAAAATAAAAATACTGGAAAAATAATTCCAATATATCCATTAACATATGAATTAAAACAAAATACTTTAAGAAAAATAATTGAAAACGGATTAATAGAAGTTAAAGATAAATTAGAAGAAACACTACCAGAATATATATTAAAAGAAAATAATTTATGGGAAATAAATAAAACAATAGAAAGAATACATTTTCCAGAAGAACTTTCAGATTTTAATAGAGCTAGAGAAAGATTAGTGTTTGAAGAACTACTTACAATGCAATTAGCATTATTAAAATTAAAAAATAATTATGAAACAGAACATAATGGCATACAATTTAGTAAACAAGTACAAATGTCAGACATAATAAACATATTACCATTTAAATTAACAAAAGCACAATTAAGAGTGTTAGAAGAAATAGACAGAGACATGGAAAGTGATAAATGTATGAATAGATTATTGCAAGGAGATGTAGGGTCAGGAAAAACAGTAGTAGCAATGATATCTGCATATAAAGCAGTAAAATCAGGATATCAAGCAGCAATTATGGCACCAACAGCAATACTTGCAAGCCAGCATTTAGAAAGTTTTGAAGAGATATTGCAAAAATTCGGAATAAGATGTGAACTATTAATTTCTAGTATAAGCAAAAAGAAAAAAACAGAAATATTAGAAAAACTACAAAATGGAGAAATAGATGTTTTAATAGGAACACATGCAATTTTAGAAGAAAATGTTGTTTTTAAAAATTTAGGATTAGTTGTAACAGATGAGCAACATAGATTTGGAGTAAAACAAAGAAGCGTAATAGCATCAAAAGGAAAAAATCCAGATGTAATAGCAATGTCAGCAACACCAATTCCAAGAACATTAGCATTAATTTTATATGGAGATTTAGACATATCAATAATAGACGAACTTCCACCAAACAGGAAAAAAATAGAAACATTTGCAGTCAGAAAAAGTATGGAAGAAAGGGTAAATGCTTTTATAAAAAAACAAATTCAAGAAGGAAGACAGATATATGTAGTCTGCCCACTAATAGAAGAAAACGAAGAAATGGGATTGAAATCAGTATTAGACTTGGTAGAAAAATACAAAAAAGAAACATTCAGTGAATATAAAGTAGCATATTTATATGGAAAAATGAAGTCAAAAGAAAAAGAAGAAATAATGCAAGAATTTAAAAATGGTAATATAGATATTCTTGTTTCAACAACAGTTATAGAAGTAGGTGTAAATGTTCCAAATGCTAGTATAATGGTTGTTGAAAATGCAGAAAGATTTGGATTAGCACAATTACATCAATTAAGAGGAAGAGTTGGAAGAGGAGAATATCAATCATATTGTATTTTAAAATACGAAGGAAATGGGGAAACAACAAGACAAAGAATGAAGGTAATGTGTGATACAAATGATGGATTTGTTATTTCAGAAAAAGATTTAGAATTAAGAGGTTCTGGAGATTTTTTTGGAACAGAACAACATGGATTGCCAGAATTTAAAATAGCTAATTTATTTGAAGATATAGGAATATTAAAAAAGGTTCAAAAAATAGCAATAGAAATTATGGAGAAAGATCCAAAACTAGAAAAACCAGAGAATAAAAGATTAAATAAACTAGTAAAAGATAAATTTAATACAAGAATAGAAATTTAGTAAAGGATGTTGATATAAATGTTACAAATTATTTTTAAATTGATAGGAGCTCTAATAACTCTTGCAGGTGTAATTCTAGTTTATGATGCAAGATTAATTACAAAGAAAATGTTTAATTTTGGAGACCAAAATGAGGCAACAAGTGGATTTAAAATTTTAGGTGCAATACTATGTATGATAGGAGCATTAATAATATATTTTAATTAG
>CALXJW010000104.1 GCA_944388725.1 uncultured Clostridia bacterium
CAAGGAGGAATGGGTGTAGGAGTATCTATGCACAATTTAGCAGGAAATGTTGCTAAAGAAGGTGGAATTGGAATTATTTCAACTGCAGATATAGGTTATCAAGATGAAGAATTTAATAAAGAACCAATGAAAGCAAATTTAAAAGCAATAGGAAACGAAATAGAGAAAGCAAGAAAAATAGCTCCAAAAGGAATAATAGGAGTAAATATAATGGTAGCTTTAAATAATTATGCAGAAATAGTAAAAGAGTGTGTAAAAAATAAGATTGATTTAATTATATCAGGAGCAGGATTACCAAAAGATTTACCATCATTTGTTAAAGGAACAAAGACTAAAATAGCACCTATAGTTTCATCTGGAAGAGCTGCTAAATTAATATCAAAAGTATGGATGTCAAAATATAATTATGTACCAGATATGATAGTAATAGAGGGACCAGAAGCTGGAGGACATTTAGGATTTAAACCAGAAGAATTAACACCAGAAAATAAACCAAAATTAGAAGATATAACAAAAGATGTTTTAAAAGAAGTAAAAGAAATTGAAAATGAAACAGGAAAAGAAATTCCAGTAGTAGTTGCTGGTGGAATATTTAATGGAAAAGATATTGCAAAATTTATAAAATTAGGTGCAAAAGGTGTACAAATAGCAAGTAGATTTGTAGCAACAAAAGAATGTGATGCCTCAGAAGAATTCAAACAAGCATATGTAAATGCAAAAAAGGAAGATATAAAAATCATCAAAAGTCCAGTAGGCATGCCTGGAAGAGCAATAAGAAATGAATTTATAAAAAAAGTAGAAGAAAATAAAGAAAAAATAACAAAATGTTATAGATGTATAAAAACATGTAATCCAGCAGAAACACCATATTGTATAACAAAAGCTTTAATAAATGCAGTTAGAGGAAACATAAATGAGGGATTAATATTTTGTGGAAGTAATGTAGATAAAATAAAACAAATAACAACTGTAAAAGAATTAATGCAAGAACTTGTACAAGATGCTGAAAAAGAATTATGTATTCAGAATTAATTATAGAATAGGGAAATTTGGGGACGGTTCTCTTTTTCCCTAGGGAAAAAAGAGAACCGTCCCCAAATTTACCAAATGAGGTGGAAAAATTGATAATAGATAAGGTCAAAAAAGTTAATAAACAAGAAAAAAGTGTAAAAAACGAAAAAGCATCAGATATGCTAATCGGAAAATGGATTAAATGTGATAATTGTAAAGAAATATTATACAAAGAAGATGTACATAAAAATTTAAGTGTATGTCCTAATTGTGGTAAACATTTTAGATTATCTGCAAGAAGAAGGATTAAACAAATTGCTGATGAAGGGACTTTTGAAGAAATAGGAAAAGATATATTAACAAAAGATCCATTAAAATTTGAAGGATATTTAAAAAAAGTAGAATCATTAAAAGAAAAAACAAAAATAGAAGAAGCAGTTAAATGTGGTACTTGTAAGATAAACGGAGAAGATGTTGTTCTAGCTGTAATGGATGGAAACTTCTTAATGGGAAGTATGGGGAGCGCAGTTGGAGAAAGAATAACATTAGCAATAGAAACATCAATTCTGAAAAGATTACCATTAATAATATTTTGTGTATCTGGTGGAGCAAGAATGCAAGAAGGAATTGTATCTCTTATGCAAATGGCCAAAACATCAGCAGCACTTGCAAAACATAATCAATCAGGTTTGTTGTATATATCAGTTCTAACAGACCCAACAACAGGAGGTGTAACAGCAAGTTTTGCTAGTTTAGGAGATATTATATTAGCAGAACCAAATGCTTTAATTGGTTTTGCAGGACCTAGAGTAATTGAACAAACAATGAAACAAAAATTACCAGAAGGATTCCAAAGGTCAGAATTTTTATTAGAACATGGTTTTATTGATAAAATTGTAGAAAGAAAAGATATGAAAGATGTTTTAACTCAAATAATTAGATTACATAAATAAAACGCTTGAAGTTATAAAATAAAAAAGGAGTGAAGAAAAAAATGGCAGATTTATCAGCATGGGATAGAGTAACACTAGCTAGAATGTTAGAAAGGCCAAAGTCATTAGATTATATTAATAATATATTTACAGATTTTATCGAATTACATGGAGATAGAAATTTTGGCGATGATAAATCAATAGTTGGAGGAATTGCAAAATTAGACGATATTTCAGTAACTGTAATAGGTGAACAAAAAGGAAAAAAAGCAAAAGAAAATATGGAAAGAAATTTTGGAATGCCCAATCCAGAAGGATATAGAAAAGCATTAAGACTGATGAAACAAGCAGAAAAGTTTAAAAGACCAATAATAACATTTATAGACACACCAGGAGCATATCCAGGAATGGGAGCAGAAGAAAGAGGTCAAGGGGAAGCTATTGCAAGAAATATGTTAGAAATGTCAAATTTAAAAGTGCCAATTATATGTATTGTAATTGGAGAAGGTTCAAGTGGAGGAGCATTAGCAATAGCTGTTGGAGATAAAATTGTAATGCTAGAAAATGCAGTATATTCTATACTCTCACCAGAAGGTTTTGCAAGTATATTATATAAAGATGCAAGTAAAGCAAAAGATGCAGCAGAAAATATGAAAATGACAGCAAAAGACTTGAAAAATATGAAAATTATTGATAAGATTATTGATGAGCCAGATGGTGGAGCTCAAAATGACTTTAATCAAGTTGTTAAAGAATTAAAACAATATATAAAAGAATCAATAAAAGAATTGAGCAAATATTCAGAAGAAGAATTGATAGAAAATAGATATCAAAAATTTAGAATAATGGGAAAATAAAATGAAAAGGAGAAGATTAAAATGATATTATCAGGAAAAAAAGTAGTAATAATGGGAATTAGAAACAAATGGAGTATTGCTTGGGGGGCTGCACAATCAGCTTATGAACAAGGAGCAGAAGTAATATTTACATGTGGTTCTATGGAAAAGATAGAAAAAATAAAAGAATTAACAGATGAAATACCAAACTCAAAAGTATATGCATGTGATGCAAGTTCAGATGAAAGTATAAAAGAATGTTTACAACAAATAAAAGAAAATCATGGAAAAGTAGATGGTATTTTACATGCAATAGCACATGCAAATACACAAGATTTAAGAAATGATTTTATATTAACATCAAGAGATGGATATGCTCATGCTTGTGATGTTAGTGCTTATTCATTAGTTGCAGCAGTAAGAATTGCTAAAGAATTAGATTTATTAAATCCAGGAGCAAGTATAGTTTCTTATACATATTATGGTTCAGAAAAAGCAATAGAAGGATATAATGTAATGGGAGTTGCTAAAGCAGCATTAGAATCAAGTATAAGATATTTAGCAAAAGACATTGGAAAAGATGGAATGAGAGTAAATGGAATCTCTGCAGGTCCAATAAAAACACTTTCTGCTAAAGGAATAAAAGATTTTAACACAATATTAGATATTGTTGAAGAAAAAGCAGCTTTACATCAAAATGTTACTCCAAGACAAGTTGGAGATGCTACAAGCTTTTTATTTAGTAATTTATCTTCTGGAATTACAGGAGAAATAATTCATGTTGACAATGGATTTTCAATTATAGGAGTTTAAAATAAAATGAACAAAGGGGACAGTCTTTAAAGTTCAAAATGAACAAAAGGGACAGTCCTTTAATTTTATAGCAAAACAAGGTTCATTACGTGCACAAGATAAATAAAAACTTCATATAATAATTCAGGAGGTAAAACATATGAAGTTCACAAAAATACACGGATTAGGGAATGATTACTTATATATAAATCTTTTAGATGAAGAAAATCAGATAGTTGAAAAAGATTTGCCAAGAATAAGTAGATATATGTCAAATAGAAATTTTGGTATAGGAGCAGATGGAATAATTTTAATAGAAAGAAGTAAAGTAGCAGATTTTAAAATGAGAATATTTAATCAAGATGGAACAGAAGCAGAAATGTGTGGAAATGGAATACGTGGATTTGGGAAATATGTATATGATTATGGTTTAACTAATAAGAAAAATATAACTGTAGAAACTTTAGCAGGAATAAAGCAATTACTATTATTTACTTCTAGTGATGGAAAAGTTCAATTTGTTGAAGTAAATATGGGAAAAACGACATTAAAACAAGATAAAAACATAATAGATGTAAAACCTGAAAATGGAATAATAACATTAAATTTAAAAATAAATAATAAAGATTTTAAAGGTACATACATATCAATAGGAAATCCTCATTTTGTTATATT
>CALXJW010000105.1 GCA_944388725.1 uncultured Clostridia bacterium
CAGAAATGATAAACAAAGAAATTGAAACACATACAAAAAATAATGAAAATAAAAAGCAACAAATAGAAAAATCAAAGGAAGAAAATGAAGAATTAAAACAATCTATAGAAAAAACTAAAAAACAAATAGAAGAAGTCAATTTAAAAGTAGCAAATAGTGGAGATAGTATTGAAAAGCTAAAAAAAGAAAGAACAGAAAAAAATGAAAAATTATCTAAAAAAGAAGAAGAACAAACACAAGAATTTAAGATAATAGAAGATTTAAAAGCACAGATTGTAAAATTAGAAGTTAAGAAAACTAAAACAGAAGAAGATATTACAAATATAATAAATATAATGTGGGAGGAATATGAACTTACTCCAAACAATGTGGAGAATTATAATAAACCTGAAAATGTTGCTTTAACACAGAGAAAAGTTAATAATTTAAGAAATGATATTAAAGAATTAGGAAGTGTAAATGTAGATTCAATAGAAGAATATAAAAATCTAAAACAGAGATACGATTTTATGTGTGAACAAAGACTTGATTTGGAAAACACAATGGCAAAATTAAGAAAAATGATACAAGATATGATGACAATAATGAAAGAACAATTTAAAGAAAAATTTGAATTAATAAATAAAAACTTTGGAGAAGTATTTAAAGAATTATTTGGTGGAGGAATGGCAGAAGTTACATTAACAGATGAAGAAAATATTTTAGAATGTGGAATAGATATTACTGTTCAACCACCAGGAAAAAAACTTCAAAGTATGACTTTATTATCAGGTGGAGAAAAAGCATTTACAGCTATTGCATTATTATTTGCAATATTAAAAATTAACCCAGCACCATTTTGCGTACTTGATGAAATTGAAGCAGCACTTGATGATGTTAATGTTTATAGATATGCAGAATATTTGAAGAAATTTTCAAAAGAAACTCAATTTTTGGTTATTACACATAGAAAGGGAACAATGGAAGCGGCAGATACAGTTTATGGTGTAACAATGGAGGAAAAAGGAATTTCTAAATTGCTTTCAATGAAATTAAAATCATAAAAAAAATGAATTTTTACCATAGGAATTTTCCTATGGTAAAATTCGTATTATACCAACTAATATTAAAATTAAACTAGAAAAAATAGAAAGTGAAAAATCAGAAATATCAAATCTTTTAATAATTTTTTGAGTAACAAAGTTTCCACAATTTAAAAATAAAAGTTGAAAACTTGCGACTAAAATTGGAAGAATAATATCATTTAAGCCGATAATTCCACAACCAATACCAACACAAATCGAATCAATAGAAAGAGCTAAACCCAAGAACATAGCTTCTTTTCTATCAATATTATTAGAATTATCAATATCAAAATTATCTTTAATATTATTTACAACTTTATAAATATTGTATATACCTAATATGATTAAAAAAGCTGAACCTAAAAAGGTTGTAAATTTAGGAGAAAGTAAAACAGATATATAATGGCCTAAAAATATTGAACCACAAGTTATACAAAAAGAAATTGAAAAAAGTATTAAATTACTAATCTTATCAATTTTAGTGTTTTTAATTCCATATGTAATTCCAATTCCTAAAGAATCTATACTAACAGATAATGCTAATAAAAAACAATTAAACAACATATTAACACCTCAATGTATAATATGTTGTTTAATGACAAATTGCGACAATATTATTTTAAATTTTTTAAAGCTTCTATTCTATCTTCAGTGCTAGGGTGTGTTGACCATAGACTTGTGGATTTTTTGTTTTTCTTATCTCTAAAAGGATTTACTATATACATATTTTCTGTAGATTTATTTGCTACATTTAATTCATTTGGATCACCAGAAATTTTTACAAGAGCTGAAATTAAGCCATCTGGATTTCTTGTAAATTCAACTGCTGTTGCATCTGCTAAAAATTCTCTTTTTCTTGAAATTGCAAGTTGCATTAATTTGCCAAATATAGGAGAAAGTATTAAGAATACTAATCCAATAAGCATTAATATTCCATTACCACTTTTTTCGTTATCTCTATCACGAAATCCGCCCCAAAATGCAATTCTTGTAAACCAGTCTGCTAACATAACAACAAAGCCTACCATTACAGATACTATTGCAGAAAGTCTAATATCATAATTTTTTATATGTGCCATTTCATGTGCAATAACACCTTCTAGTTCATAATATTCTAATTTATCTAATAAACCTGTTGTAACACATATTACTGAATTTTCTGGATTTCTACCTGTTGCAAATGCATTTGGTTGTGCATCTTCTACAATATATAATTTTGGTGTACATGGTAATCCTGATGATACAACAAGTGAATCTAAAATATTAACTAATTTTAAATTTTCTTCTCTTGTTGCTGGTCTTGCTTTATTAAGTGAAAGTACAATTTTATCACTATAATAGTAAGAACCCCATGTTGTTAAAATAGAGAATATCATAGCAATAAAAATTGAAATTGGTCCTAAATCTAATGCCATACATATATAATAAATTATTAAAGAAATTACTACTAAAAAAGCTAAAACTATAACCCATGATTTTATTTTATTTTTTTTGATATCTTCAAACATATTAAGCCTCCTTAAAAGTAAAGGATAGAATTGTAAAATAAACAAATTCTATCCCATTAGTTTTGTTATTTATTAAAGTCTACTTTTACATTCTTTCTAGCTTCATCATTTTCTGCTTCAAATAATTCTTTTGATTTAAAATTAAACATATTTGCAATGATATTTGATGGGAAAACTTCTAATTTTGTGTTATACATTGTAACACTATCATTATAAAATTGTCTAGAAAAAGAAATTTTATTTTCAGTGTTTCTTAATTCTTCAGATAATTCTGAGAAATTTGTGCTTGCTTTTAAATCTGGATAATTTTCTGAAACAGCCATTATTGTTTTTAAAGCTCCAGAAAGTTCATTATCTAATTTTGCTTTTTCCCCAACTGAAGAAGAATTTGCCCATGAAGTTCTTAAATTTGTGATTTTTTCAAATGTTTCTGATTCATGTGTCATATATCCTTTTACAGTTTCTACAAAATTAGGTATTAAATCAAATCTTCTTTGTAATTGTACATCAATTTGGCTCCAAGCATTTTCTACTTTTAATTTAGCAGAAACTAAACCATTGTAAATTGCTACAACCCAAATTATTAATAATACAACTACTACTAGTGCAATCCACATAGAAATACCTCCTTTGCGTTATATATATGACTATATTAGCATAAAAAATGTATTTTTACAACAGTTTTTTGTAAATTATTTGTGTATTTAGTATTTACAAAAAAAAATAAAATCAACATATTAAATTCTTGACAAAAAAAATAATTATATATAAAATAATACCAAATAAAAAAGAAAGGATGCGAAACTAATGAGAAAATTAAAAACAAAAAAACAAAATTTAAGACTTATAACTAAGAATAAAAGAAAAGAATCAGGAATAACATTGATTGCACTTGTGGTTACGATAGTAGTGTTATTAATATTGGCAGGAGTAAGCATAAGTATGTTAACAGGAGAGAATGGAATAATAACTCAAGCAATAGAAGCACAAGAAAAAACAGATATAGCAGATGAAAAAGAAAGAGTAGAATTAGCAGTAGTAGCAGCTGCGGGAAAAGATGGATGGGGAGAAATAACAGAAGACAATTTAGCTGAAGAATTAACAAAAAATATAGGAAAAAGAAATGAAGATTATACATTAACTAAAGAAGGAGAAAACTTTTTAGTAACATATATAGATAGTAATAGAAGCTACTTAGTAGATGAGAATGGAAATGTAACCTATACAGGAGAAAGTGAGAATCCAGGTGAAGGAGATGGCGATGGAGAAACAATACCAGATAGATCTGAATTAAAAGTAGGAGATTATATAGATTATGTGCCAGATAAAAATACAACAGGATATTCTACAAACAAATTAACATCAACAATAACTGGGTCAACAAGTAATACAAGCACAATCACACAAGACAAACAATATGCAAGAGATGGAGAAGGAATGACATGGCAAATTTTAAGAATATATGAAGAGGGAGGTTTAGATTTAATCGGAAGTCCAACAAGCCAATCAG
>CALXJW010000106.1 GCA_944388725.1 uncultured Clostridia bacterium
AATTTGGGGACGGTTCTCTTTTTGCCTGGGCAAAAAGAGAACCGTCCCCAAATTTACTATTTTATTTCTATCAATTCATAATTTGAATTTCCTAAGCCTATTTTTTCACCATGTTCTATTTAACTTTCCCAATTTGTATCTGGATGATTTATATGGAAATTATCTTTTTCTTTAATATTTTGTTTTATGTGTTCACCTAATTGACTGTTGGAAAAAGGTGTTTGCTTATTTACTAAATCTGCACAAGCTTTATCTAATGCAACCATATCAAATGATGCAAGCATTCCTATATTAGGTACTATTGGGGCATCGTTTTCTGCGTGACAATCACAATTAGGAGAAACATCACAAATTAAGCTAATATGAAATTGTGGTCTATCTTTTACTACTGCATAAGCATATTCTGTCATTTTTCTATTTAATATATCTACTGCTTCATCATTTGGTGAAACTATTGCATCAAAATTACATATTCCTATACATCTACCACATCCAACACATTTTGAATGATTAATTTGTGCTTTGCCTTCTTCATTATATGAAATAGCACTGTGTGCGCAAATTTTGATACATTGCTTACATTTTTTACAGTTTTCTAAAATAACTTCTGGTTTTCCAGCACTATGCATTTCCATTTTTCCTGCTCTTGAGCCACAACCCATTCCTATATTTTTTATAGCACCACCAAATCCTGTAGCTTCATGTCCTTTAAAATGGTTTAATGAAATAACAATATCTGCATCCATTATGGCTCTACCTATTTTTGCTGTTTTTATATATTCTTGATTTATATCAACATATGCCTCATCAGTTCCTTTTAATCCATCTGCTATAATTACATTACAACCTGTTGAAAATGGAGTAAATCCATTTAAATATGCTGTATCTATATGATCTAAAGCATTTTTTCTTCCACCAACATATAATGTATTACAATCTGTTAAAAATGGTTTTCCTCCTAATTCTTTTACAACATCTGCAATAACTTTAGCATAATTAGGCCTTAAATAGGCTAAATTTCCCGGCTCTCCAAAATGAATTTTTATTGCAACATATTTGTTTTTAAAGTCTATATTTTCTATACCTGCTTTTTTAACTAATTTTTCTAATTTTTGTAATAAGTTATTTCCTGGTTTTGCTCTAAAGTCTGTAAAATATACTTTTGATTTTTCCATCTTCTTTCCTTCTTTCTATATTTTGGTAAATTTGGGGACGGTTCTCTTTTTTACATGTTAATTTAGGGACGGTTCTTAAATTTACAAATGCAAAAAAGAGAACCGACCTCAAATTTGCATTATTTAATTAATTCATCTGCTAATTTTTCCATTTCTACAATATTTTCTTGTTTCATAGCTGATTTTATTGTAATTAATGGTTCACATATTGATATATCTTTCATATTTGTAAACATCTCTTCCATTAATTTTCCTCCCACTGGTCCCCAAAAACCATTTTCTATTATTCCAACTGTTCTATTTTGATAGTTTTTAGCTTTTAAACTTAATAAAAAATGTTCCATCCAAGTAAATATTCCCATATTATATGTTGAAGATGCAACAACCAATTTACTATATCTAAAAGCATCTTCTATTGCTTCTGCCATATCGCTCCTTGCTAAATCTGCTAAAACAACTTTTTTAGCACCTTTTTGTTTTAAGATTTCCGCCATTTTTTTGGCTGCTTTTTCTGTATTTCCATGAATTGAAGCATATGCTATAAATACGCCTTCATCTTCTGGTTCATATTTACTCCATATATCATATTTATTTATATAATGTTCTAAATTTTTGTCTAAAATTGAGCCATGTAATGGACATATTGTTTTTATATCTAAGTTTGCTGCTTTTTTTAATACAGCTTGTACATTTGCACCATATTTTCCTACGATATTAAAATAATATCTTCTTGCTTCACAATCCCAATCTTCATCTGTATCTAATGTTCCAAATTTTCCAAACCCATCTGCTGAAAATAATACTTTATCTGTTTTATCATACGTGAACATTACTTCTGGCCAATGTACCATTGGCGCCATAATAAATTGTAATTCATGTTTTCCTAGGTTTATGGTGTTTCCTTCTGATACAGTTATTGCTCTATCTCCTAAATTCATTTCAAAAAATTGTGAAATCATTTTATGTGCTTGAAGTGTTGCAATAACTTTCATATTAGGATATTTATTTGCTAATTTTTCAATATTAGCAGAGTGATCTGGCTCCATATGTGATACTATTAAATAGTTTGGTTCTTTTTCTTTTAAAACTTCTTCTAACTTTTTAAACCACTCATCTGTTTTTCTATCATCTACTGTATCTAATATTGCAATTTTGTCATCTAAAATAACATAAGAATTATATGATACCCCATTAGGAGTTATGTATTGATTTTCGAATAAATCCATTTCTTTATCATCTACTCCTATATATATTATTGAATCTGTTATTTTATTTTCTTTCATATTATCACCTCGTATTTTTTATCTTTAGTAATTTTATCAAAAAAAATAATAATTTACAATAGAAAAAGAAAAAATGGGGACGGTTCTCTTTTTGCCCAAAGGGAAAAAAGAGAACCGTCCCCAAATTACCTAAATTACATATAATAATACACATAGCATATGCAATAGATTTCCTAAAACCACACATAAGTGAAAAACGGAATGTACATATTTACGTTTTTTTCCTATTCCGTATAATACAGCACCTATTGTATAAACTATTCCTCCTGATAGTAATAAAATAAATCCTGTCCACCCTAGCAATGATGGTAATAAATTAATTTTTACAACAATACACCATCCCATTACTAAATAACAAATCATTGAAAATATTTTATATTTTTTTAAGTCTATTGAATTTAGTACTATACCTAATATGGCAAATCCCCATATGATTCCAAATATCCACCAGCCTAATGCTGTAGAATATTCTCTTAATGTGCATAAGGCAAATGGTGTGTATGAACCTGCTATTAATACAAATATAGCACAATGATCTAAAATTTGTAAAACTTTTTTAGATTTTAGTTTTGGACTTAGACCATGATATATGCTTGACATTGTATATAAAAATAACATAGATACACCAAATATTATTCCACTAACAATTCCATATGGATTATGATGTATTCCTCCAATTATACTAGTTAATACTATTGTTACAATTCCTGCTACGCCTCCAACAATATGTGATACCATATTAAATATTTCCTCACCTTTTGTGTATGTAGGTAATATTCTATCTGATAATTTTGTTCTTTTCATAATCTATTCCTTTCTTACCATGTAGCAATTATTTTGGTTAGCTTTTTTCAACAGTAACTGAATTTCTTTATCATGGTAATTTTAAAAAATCAGCATCTAGTATTTGATACTAGATGTAATGTTATTATATTATATATTTTTATATATGTCTAGTTTTTTTATACAATTATTTATTTTTTCTTCTACAAAATTCTAGAAAAAGCGGGGGCTGGCATTCACCAGCCCCCGAAAAAACTTTAATGTTGTTACTGCCCTGAATTGTCAGAACAGACATAATGGTGACACAAGCGAATAAGTTTACGCATCGCTTCACGTACATGTGAGCTGATACACTGTGGGCTGACACGATTCTTTTGAGCAATACCTACGCAGGTGTGGTATCCTTTTCCGTCCAGCGAATACTTGAGAACCAAACAGATAAACTCTTTGTTGCTCATCTTCGTTCTCAGAAAATCTTTAATTACTTTCACTCCTGTTTCTCCCGACGGGAATTTAGGCAAACTCGGTTGAATCCGAGTTTTTATTAACTCTTCGATAGACTTATTAGATAGTTCTACCTTACCGCAATCCTCTAAGGACTGCCATATTCTTTTTTTCTGGGGCATTTTTTCTCACTCCTAAAGTTTTTTTTGCAAGGGTATATTTATATTTTACTCTTATTCCCATAAAATGTCAATTCACTTTTTTATTTTGTTACCATTTCTGCATAAGTATTATTTACAACTTTATCATAAGGAGCTTTTTGGCTAAGCTCTCCAGCTTCTGACATAATTAATTGTAATTTATCAAATGCTTC